>CAZPNG010000332.1:0-11237 GCA_964587845.1 uncultured bacterium
TTCCAGGAGGATGATCGGAGTGCGCCCCGCAAGCTCGTGCGCCTCTTCATAGGAGACGGGAAACAACTCGACGATCTTTTCGACCGCGTCGCGCTTTTCAAGCTCGGTCTTGAAGTCCTTCAACACCACGTTCCAGGACGTGAGCTTGGTCTCGCGCTTGGCGAGCAACAGAGAGGAAACGGCTTTTAAGTTCATGTAGAGTCAGGGTTCTTGGCAGGTGTTCCGGACGCTTACAGGTTGATCTTCTTCGCAATGTCAGCGATGACCGGCATCTCCCAGTACTCGCTCATGAGGACCTTCACGATCCCCAAAAGCGACAAAATGCCGCACACGACAAACGCCAGCATCGCGATCACGTCGCCGACCGCCGGGATCACCTTAAGTATGCTCGCGGCGACCTCCAGGATAAACAGGACCAATCCCTGCTTGCCGTGGAAGACGGCGAACTTGTTGTCCTTTTTGAGCACCAGCGGAACGAGAAAAAGAATACTGACGTAGCCGATGGCCGCGAAGAACTTTCCGTTTTCAATGTCGGGATCTGCTGAAGAGCCTTTCGAAACGCTCGCGTCCGCCATGGAGGTCCTCCTTTCAAAAGAGAAAATTTCTCTGATTATACCTTGCGCGCCCGGCCTGTCAAGGAAGGGCTGGCTTAAACCCTCCTAAAACTCGATTCCTCTCTGCGCCGCCACGCCCTGCTCGTAGGGATGCTTGACCAACCGCATCTCGGTCACCAGGTCCGCCTCCGCCACGAGGGCCTCGGGGGCGTTTCGCCCCGTCAAGATCACGTGGCAGTGACGAGGCCTCGCGCGCAGGGCTTCCAGGACCCTCGCGGTGTCGAGAAACGCGTAATCCAACACGTAATTTAGCTCATCAAAGATCACGAGATCGTAGGCGCCGCAGGCCAGCTTCTCGGCCGCGCGAGTCCAAGCCCGCTCGGCAGTGGCCATGTCCTGGGCCCGGTTTTGCGTTTCCCAGGTGAACCCGTCGCCCATGCCCTCCAGCTCCACCCGGGGCGCCAGGCTCTTCAGGGCCTCGGCCTCACCGGTCTTCCACTTCCCTTTCATGAACTGCATGATGTAGACCCGCAGGCCGTTTCCCGCGGCGCGGCACGCCATTCCCAGAGCCGCTGTGGTCTTGCCCTTGCCGTCGCCCGTAAAAACCAGAAGCAATCCCTTCTCCGGAGCGGTCACGTCCGCCCCCTGCCGGCCGAAAGGCCCGAAAACCGCGCTTTTAAGTCCTTGTAGCGAGCCATCTTACGCGTCAGGTACACCCGCACGAGGGGCTTGCCCCGCCGGGTTTCAAAGGCTAAGTGGTAGCTCATCTTACCGTTGAGGCAGGAGCTGGGCTCTTCCACGAACCGGACGCGCGCGAGATCCGCCAAGCGCGTGTGAACGTGCCACCGCGGCGTCTCGCAGGTGAGCCAGCCGTCCAAAAAGCTGATGCGCGGCCGCGCGGACACAAAGAGCTCGGAGATGGACGCGTCATCGCCTATGACCACGACCCCCTGCCGCTCGCTAAGCGCCCGGCGCAGCAACCGTTCAAGCTTTGCCTTCATCTCAAGACCTCCTTTTTGCGGCGCCCCTCGGACCCGGCGCGCCGCACGTGCCTGACCACGCCCTCGGCGAGCGCCCGGTGCGCCAGGAGATCCACGAAGGGCGCTCCAAGCACCCGCCCGTCCCCACTCACGACTCCAACAGGCCACCGGCGATTCCGGTCCTCTTCAATGGAAAACCAGGGCCGCGCCGGAGGCCGCAGCCGAACGGCGCCGAACGCGAGCGCCCTCAGGGTGAACGTGCCCGCGAAAAGCTCCTGCGCCCGCGCCTGACAAGCGGTCTCGCGGCACCCAGGGCCCACCGTCGCCTTGAAACTCACAAGCTTGAGCGCCGGAATCACGCGGCCCGAGCGCTGATCGTTCACTTCGATGCCGAGCAGGGGGTAAGCGGCGCCCAGCGCCAGGACAAACCCGCCCCGGCGCACGAAACGAACGAGCTCCCCGAGGCTCCCCACTGCCGCGAGCGCCTCATCGACGTCACGGCCCGCCAAGACAGCCAGATCGCACCCCTCGATGGGCTCATCGGCGCGGCGCACCGCCACGTCGGGCAGCCCGGCAAGCCCCTCGAGCGGGACGCCGCCGCCACGCGCCCCGATTTCCTGAACCAAAACTTCGAATACCCGTTGTCCACGGCTAGAAATGAATGTACCGGCTGACGAGCAGCATCTGCGCCAAGGCCACCACTTCGAGCAGCTCGATCGCCGCCCCGCAGGCGTCCCCGGTGATCCCGCCCAGGCGGCGGAAGACCCAGGCGCCGAAGATCACGGTCGACAGAATCAGGGGCAGAAGAACATGCAGCAGCACGCGGCCCGCGGCGAACATGAACGTGAACAGGAACGCGCTGGCCGCGATCAGGGCGAACAAAGGCACTTCGCCGGCATAGACTTTCGCCAGGCCCTCCTGGCGCGCCGGCGGCAGGAAAAAGAGCAAGAGTACCGCCGCGTAGCGCGAAAACGCGCACGCGAATGTCAGGGCCGCGGGAAGGATGTCACGGTCCAGCGTCGCCAAAAGTTCAAGCTTGAGCAGCACGAGGAGCACGATGCCGATCGTGCCGTAGGCGCCCAACCGGGGGTCCCGCATGCAGGCCAACGCCCGCTCGCGGTCGCCCGACACGAACATGCCGTCGCAAAAATCCCCCCAGCCCTCCAGATGCATCGCGCCGGTGATGAGCACCCACGCGAGGACCGTGACCAGGGCCGCAAGACGAACGGGCAGGCCGTCGACCATCCACGCGTCCAAGCGGTATAACCCGACGCCCAGCGCGAGGCCGACGAGCGGATAAAACGCCGTGCTCCAGCGCACCTCGTTGTCCTGGAACGGGCGGCGGAAGCGCATGGGCAGGATCGTCAGGAACTGAAACGCCGCAAGTAACGCTCGGATCACGACCACGCCAGAACCTCCTGCGCCGCCGCTTGCACCAAGCGGCACGCGAGGTCGGGCCGGGAGCCAAAGTGCAGGTGCTGATAGGACGCCAAGAGACCGCGGGCAGCGTAGCCGCGGGGCTCACCCTCGCAGAGGTACGCAGGCGAGTCTTGGCCGTCCCGGTCCCAACTTGAGGTGTGAAACTCGTGGCAACGCAGCCGCTCGCCCTTGGAGAAGAGAAACGTGTCCGCGCAAGATTCGAGCTCGTGGTAGCCAAAAGATTGTAGTTCAGCCGTCATGCGCACCGTGCCCGGCAGCAGGCCCGCTAGCTGATGGGACCGGCCCTCGGCGTCGATCAGGGTCTCGGCCAAGTACATTAACCCCCCGCACTCCGCATAGATCGGGCGGTGGGCCGCGTGAAACGCCGCGAGGGACTCTAGCATCGGCCCGTTGTGCGCCAGCTCGGAGGCATAAAGCTCCGGAAACCCCCCTCCGAAATACACGGCTCCCGCGCCGGCCGGCACTTCGCGGTCACGCAGGGGCGAAAAGAGTTCCAACCGGGCTCCGGCACGCTCAAGCAGCTCCAGATTGTCATAGTAATAGAAGGAGAACGCCTTGTCGTACGCCACCGCGACACAGGCCGGCCCGACGTTGGGAATCCTCTGTAGGGGCGGGCAAGCAACACCCTCAAACGCGGTGGCGGCGAGGAGCGCGTCGAAGTCGATGGTCCGGCCCGCCTCGAGAAGCGCTCTTCGAAACTCGGGCCTGACGGTGAACTCTGCAGCGGTGGTTAAGCCCAGGTGACGCTCGCGGATGGCCAGCCGATCGTCGGGTGGGAGAAACCCGAGGGCCTTCAAGCCCGTGCGGCTCTCGAGACCTTCCTTCAAGTACGCGTAGTGGCCCGGTCCCTGGCAACGGTTGAACACCACTCCCGCGATCTTTACGCCGGGGTCATAAGAGGCAAACCCGAGCGCCACCGCCCCCGCACTCTGCGCCATCCCGTGGGAGTCCACAACCAGCACCACGGGAATGCCAAGCAGCTTTGCCAGCTCGGCGCTCGACGCCGAGGCGTGGGCGTCCCGCCGTCCGTCGTAGAGGCCCATGACGCCTTCCACCACGGCCACGTCGGCGTCCCGCGCGCACGAATGAAAGGAGCGCACGGCGTCCTCGGGCCTCAACAGCCAGGTGTCGAGATTGCGGGAACGGCGGCCCGGCGAAAACAGGTCGTGAAAGGCAGGGTCAATGTAATCGGGACCGGCCTTGAACGGTTGGACTCCAAAGCCCCGTTCGGCCAGGCACGACAAGACAGAGAGCGTGAAGGTCGTCTTGCCCTCGCTCGACTGTGTTCCCGCCGCAAGAAAGGCGTGCTTCACGGGGCCCCGCGCTGATTGGGCACGTGCGCTTCCGCAAAGGTGGCCACTTCCTTGAGCACGGCGCAAGCCGCCTCCAACACGGGCATCGCGAGGCACGCCCCGGTCCCCTCGCCCAGGCGCATCCCCAGGTCCAGGATCGGGTCGAAACCGAACCAGCGCAGGACCTCCCCATGGCCGGCTTCCGACGAGCGGTGCCCGAAAAAGAAGTACTCCGCCGCCGCGGGCTGGATGCGCACGGCGAGGATCGCCGCGGCCGTCGCGATCCAACCGTCGACGAGCAGGGGAATCCGCCAGCGCGCCGCGCCCAAACAAAGGCCCGCCAGGGCGCCGATGTCGAACCCTCCGACACGCGCCAGGACTTCGATCGGCCTTCCCGCCGTGCCCTGATTCACCCGAAGGGCGTCCTCGATGACTTGGATCTTGTGCAGCAGCCCTTCCTCGGACACTCCCGTGCCCCGGCCGGTGACCGATCTTACAGACAAGCCTGTCAGGGCCGCGGCCACGGCGCTCGCCACCGCCGTGTTGGCGATCCCCATTTCCCCGGTCGCCAGAAGTTCAATGCCGTCGCGGTGGGCTTCATGTGCGCAATCCAAGCCGATCGCGATGGCCCGCTCGGCTTCCTCGACAGTCATGGCAGGGCCGTAGCGGATGTTGGCGCTCCCGCGCCGGATCTTGGCCGACACAAGCTGGGGGTGCTCACCCAGATCGGCGTCCACTCCCACGTCGACGATCCTGACCTCCACGCCCAGGGCGCGGGCCAGGGCATTGATCGTGGCGCCGCCGTTCAAGAAGTTCATGACCATGGCAGCCGTGACCTCGCGCGGATAGGCGCTCACGCCCTCGGCCTCGACGCCGTGATCGGAGGCAAAAATGTAGAGCCGCTTGGCGCGGCACGAGGGCTCGAGCGACTCGCGGATGGCCGCAAGGCGCGCGGCGATTTCCTCCAGGCGCCCCAAACTTCCCGGCGGCCGGGTCTGCTCGGCCAAGTGCTTGCGCGCCGCCGCGAGCCAGGAGGCCTCGAGCGGCGTGATGGCCGCCAGCTCGCGGTCCAACATCAACTCGAATTCACTCGCCATAAACAACCCCCTCCTCGCGCCTGCCCTTCACCCACAGGGGGATGCCGCTCACGAGCCACACGACCTCATCGGATCGCGAGGCCAGATCCTGGTTCACCCGGCCTGCCAGGTCCCGGTAGGCACGCGCCAGGGGATTGTCGGGGACAATCCCCATGCCGACTTCATTGGAAACCACGATGATTCCGCCCGCGGGCCGCGCCTCGATTGCTGCAAGAAGCTTGGCAATCTCCCGCTCCACGGCTCCCAGCTCGCCGGCGTGATGAAGAATGAGATTGTTGAGCCACAGCGTCACGCAGTCCAGGAGGATCCACGCGTACTCGCTCGACAATCGCTCGATCAGATCGCCGAGGGCCACGGGCTCCTCAAAGGTGTCAAACGCATCGCCGCGCTCGGCGCGGTGGCGCGCGATCCGCTCTTTCATCTCGTCGTCCGAGGGCATGGCTGTTGCGACGAAAGCCTTGGAGGGCTCAGCGCGAAGCAACTCCGCCGCCCAGCGGCTCTTGCCGCTGCGCGCGCCTCCGGTCACGAAAATCAGCTTGGACATTGCTTGCGAAACTCCTGGGCTGACAGCGTGCGCGCCCCTTTGCCGAACGCGTACTGCAAAACCGCCCGGTCCCGGGAAACCACCGTGACCTCGCTCGCGTCCTTGGCGTTGAAGATGAACCGCTCAATCACAGCGTCAGCCCCTCCCGGCTTGGGCGCATAGAGCACCTCCACGTTGCCGCGAAAGCCGGTTTCATTCGCGCGCCCCTGGGCGCCCCGTGGAGCGTCAAACACCACCGTCACGACCTCACCCGAGGCGTCCTGGTAGCGCTCGAGCACGTCCACGAGCGCCTCTCGCGCCAGCCACTCCGAGGAACGCAGGAGTGAGGCGAGATCCGGCCATGCATGAATTACGTTGTGGCCGTCGACCAGGACGTGCGCCACGATGGATCGAGCCCCGGATCGCCCGCGTAGACGGCGAGCCCGGCGCGCGCCAGCTCTCTGTAACTTTGAATGCGGGTGCGGTCCAGCACGCTGATCATGCCCCGCGTGCGGTCGACCGTCACCTCTTCAAGATAGGGGTTGAAATAAACCGGCTTGGCGCCCGACAAAAGCGAGTCGACAAACGCCTGCTCCGAAAGGGACTGAGGCGGCGCGGGGTGGGAAGACACCAGAAATGCAGCCCCGAGGACGCCGATCGCCTCAGTCGCCTGAGAGCTTTCGAAGACCTCCAGGCTGCGCAGGCCGATGAAGCAAGCGTCCCTCTTCAGGGAAACGGCCCCCGCGGGAGACGCCGCGCATCGGGCCCGGTCCTCAGGGGTTCCCATCAGCACGACGAGCGCGCCGGCCGGGTCGGCAAGGCGCAGGAAGGTCCCCGCTACAAGCAGGCGCACCGTGCGCGCATTGTCGATGCGCCCGCGCTTGTTGAAACGCGCCTCCTGCATTTGCTGCTTTTCTTCCCGAGCCAACACGGCGGCATCCATCGATTCAATCTCCCTGACGAAAGATCTACGCGCGTCTTTTCCTCATGAAGACCGACATGAACTTGAGCGCCAGGTCTGTCTCCACGTTGAGAAGGTCCCCGCGCCGCAGGCGGCCGAAACGCGTGCGCCGGTACGTTTCGGGGATCAGGTAAAATCGGGCGCGCCGCTCGGAAGCGCGCGCCACGGTGAGGCTCACGCCGTCAAGCGCCGCGCATCCGCGCGAAACGAGAAACCGGGCCACTCTCGGAGCCACCGAGACTTCGAGCACGCCGTCGCGCGCGCTCCACGCGCGCCGTGCCGTCGACATGGCCGAGAACCAGGTGGCCGCCCAGCCGGTCCCCGATCCGCAGCGCCCGCTCGATGTGAACGGCGTCCCCTTTCTTGATCCGCCCCAGCGTCGTGACGGTCATCGTCTCGCTTGAAAGATCTGCATCAAATCCGCGGGTGCGCGGCTTCGCCACCGTGAGGCACACGCCGCTCACCGAAATGCTCTCGCCCGCGCGCGGCCTCGCTTTGAAAAACGGGACCGAAAACCGAACCCGTGCGCCCGAGCGGGTGCGCCGGATTGCCGCCACGCGCCCGACGCCCTCCACGATTCCCGTGAACATGGTCAGCCGGCCGAGACCTGTTCAAAGCGGCCGCCCTGCCACGCCCCCAATACTTTTTTCCGGTCCAGGTACGGGGGCTCCCCGCCGTTCGACGGCCAGGCGCTCCAGCTGGGCTCGCCCCAGACCACGAGGTCAGGCCCCGCCACGGCGAGGTGCAAGGAGCGCAGCGCGAGCGACTCGCTCATTCGCGCGCAGCCCAGGCCCTCCACGGAAGTCTTGGCGTCCCGCCCGCCCGCAACCTTCGGCGCGATGAAAAAGAGCACCCGGTCGGCGCACCGCTCCTCGAGAAAACACGCCGCCGTTTCTCCGCCGCCTTCGACGAGAAGGGAGGTCACGCCCAACTCTCCCAAAATCCCCAAGAGGCCTTTCAAAGCAACACGCCCGCCGCGCGCGATTTCCAGGACATCAATTCCCTTCCCGAGATAACGATTCCGCAGGCGCGGGCGAAGCCGCCCGGTCACCACGAGGCGCACGCGCGAGCGGTCGGCCAAGACACGCGCCGAGAGCGGCACGCGGGCGCGCACATCCAGAATCACCACGGCCGGCTGGCGTCTTGCGGCGCGCACCGTGAGGCGCGGATTGTCGCGAAGAACGGTCTCAGAGCCCACCAGAATCGCATCCGCCCTGCGGCGCATCTCCTGCACGATCCGCCGGGAGGCCTCGGAACTTACCCAGCGCGAGTCCCCCGTTCGCGTGGCGATCTTGCCGTCGAGCGTTTCGGCGAGCTTGAGCGATACAAACGGCCGGCGGCGCGTCACCCACGTAAAAAATCCCGTGTTGAGTTCGCGCGCCTGCGCCTCGAGGCACCCAACCGCCATTTCAATTCCCTTGCGGCGCAGCCACGCGATGCCCCGGCCGCGGTGCTTGGGGTTCGGGTCTTCCGAGGCAGCCACGACGCGGCGCACGCCGGCGCGCGCGATGGCCTCAGTGCACGGGGGCGTTTTGCCGAATGTGGAACAGGGTTCAAGGGTCACGTAGAGCGTTGAGCCGCGAGCGCGCGCGCCGGCTCGCTGGAGCGCGTGGATCTCGGCATGCGGCCCACCGAAGGCTAGGTGGGCGCCGCGAGCGATCACTCGCGCGCCGCGCACGAGCACCGCCCCGACCAGCGGATTGGGGCTCACGCGGCCCAAGCCCTTTTCGGCCTCGGCCAGCGCAAGCGACATGAACTCGCGATCGCGCTCCTCTTGGTTCATGACGCCTCGTTCACGCGCTCTTCGGTGTGGTTGATCTTATCGAGCACGCCGTTCACGAATTTCCCCGACTCCTCCGTGGAGAACTTCTTCGCGAGGTTCACCGCCTCGTTGATCGCCACTTTCGGCGGAATCTCTCCGCTTAAGAAAATCAACTCAAACGTCGCCAGGCGCATCACGTTGCGGTCCACCACGGCCAGGCGCTTGATGTCCCAGTTCTCCGTGTACTTGGAGATCAACTCGTCGATGCGTTCGCGGTGCGAGATCGTTCCCCGCACCAGCCGCTCGGCGAACTCCCGCACTTCCGGCGCCTGGTACTCTGCGTGCTCCTCGGGCGTCTGGACAAGATCGGTTTCGCGGTGCGTCGGGCGCAGCGGATTTTCCGACGAGAAATACTGCTCGACGCAATCCTGGGGCGCCTCCGTCCCCACATCGACCTGATAGAGAATCTGGAGCGCGACCTCGCGCGCGAGCGTACGCCGGCGCATTAGGACCTGAGTTTCTGAGCCAGGCTTGCCATGCGCACAGCCGCTTCGGCCGCGTCCCTGCCCCGGTTGCCGCGCTTGCCCCCCGCGCGCTCAAGCGCTTGCTCGAGAGTATTCACCGTCAGCGCGCCGAAGAGCACCGGCACGTTGGCCGCAAGCGACACCTGCGAGACGCCGGAGGCCAGCGCCTCGCACACGCGCTCGTAGTGGTCGGTCTGGCCGCGAATCACCGCCGCGATCGCCACGATCGCATCATAACGCCCCGACTGCGCAAGCTGCTTGCAGGCCCAGGGCACCTCGAAGCCGCCGGGGACCCACACCAGGTCAACCGAAGAATCGGGCACGGCGCAGGCGTGGAATCCCTCGTAGGCACCGGCCACCAGCCGCTCGGTGACGACCTCGTTAAACCGGGACGCGACGACGGCGAAGCGCAGCCCCGGGCCGCGCGCGTCTCCTTCCAAACCGCCCGGAACGCCCGCCGGCCGGCGGGCCCGGGAGGCAGCCTTCGTTTTAGGGCTCTCGGAAATGGCCAAGTTTCTCCTGCTTGGTTCGGATGTAGCGGTCGTTGGCCGAGTGGCGGGGAACTTCCAGGTGCACCCGCTCCACGACCTGCAGTCCGTGGCCTTCGAGCCCCACGATCTTGCGGGGATTGTTGGTGATGAGCCGGATGTCCGAAACGCCCAGGTCTTTCAGGATCTGCGCGCCAATGCCGTACTCGCGCAGGTCGGGTTTGAAGCCGAGGCGCTCGTTGGCCTCGATCGTGTCCAGGCCCTCGTCTTGCAGCGCGTAAGCCCGAATCTTATTGGCCAGGCCGATGCCTCGGCCTTCCTGGCGCATATAAATGAAGACGCCTCGGCCTTCCTGGGCGATCAGCCGCATCGCCCCGCGCAGCTGCTCGCGGCAGTCACAGCGCATCGAGCCCAGCACGTCTCCCGTGAAGCACTCGGAATGCACGCGCGCCAGGCACGGCGAGGCATCTACCTGTCCCATCACGAGGGCCAGGTGGTCTTTCTGATCCACCAGCGAGCGGTACATGTGGAGCTGCCAGTGACCCAGCTCATTTTGGAAGTTACAAGAGGCGATGCGCTCGATCAATTTTTCCGAGCGGCGGCGAAACTCGATCAAGTCCTGAATGGTGCCCATCTTCAAGCCGTGCTGCTTGGAAAACTTCACGAGGTCGGGCGTGCGGGCCATGGTGCCGTCTTCGTTCAAAATCTCGCAGATCACGCCGGCGGGCTTCAGCCCCGCCAGGCGCGCCAAATCCACCGCCGCCTCCGTGTGACCCGCGCGGCGCAACACTCCGCCCGGCTTCGCGCGCAGCGGGAAAATATGGCCGGGCGTCATGAGGTCATGGCGGCGGTACTTGTCATCGACGAGCACCTCGATCGACCGGGCCCGGTCGAAAGCGGAAATGCCTGTCGTCACGCCGTGCGCGGCGTCGACCGAGATCGTAAACGCCGTGCGCATGTCATCGTCGCTCTGCTCGACCATGTTGCGCAGCCCAAGCTGCTCCAGGCGCTCTTCCTCCAGGGGAACGCAGATCAAGCCGCGCCCGAAGCGCGTCATGAAGTTCACTTTTTCGGGGGTGGCAAATTGAGCCGCGCACACGAGGTCCCCTTCGTTCTCGCGCGACGCGTCGTCGGTGAGAATCACCATTCGGCCCTGGCGGATTTCGAGAATCAGCTCTTCGATTGGGTCAAACATGATCTGTCCCTCTACAACAAAAAACCCCGAATCCTCTCCGGGTTCGGGGTACACACCTCTTTCGCTCTCTTCTTCCATCCGGACTTTACCGTCGGCCCTTGAATTGCACAAGGTCAGTCCGTCGCCCCAAGTTGCGGCGAGGGAGTCGTGGGCTTTACCACCGATCGGGAATTCCCCGGCGCCTCGCGAGCGCCGAAGTCACCCTGCCCCGAAGAGTGGCTCTATGGTAGCACTAAGCCCTTCGGCTGTCAAAAGATCGGGGTGTGGGGAACGAGATTAGAATGTAACTCTGCTGTCGAAAGGCGTGCTGCACACCGGCCGGCCGGCTCTGTCCGTCATCGGCGACATCGAGCCGTCGGGATTCTTGCTACAGTACTCCCACCAGCCCCTAACCTGCGATCCCACAGCGAGGCCTTCTTGA
>CAZPNG010000333.1:0-4215 GCA_964587845.1 uncultured bacterium
CGAGGCCCTCGGCGTCAACGCGCACCCCAAACCCTTGCGCGGTTTCAGCATAAATGGCTCCCACCGTATCATGGGGCCGAAAAAGAGTGCCGCCCGCATCGAGAAAGACCGCTTGCCATGCCTGCGTCATGGCGGCGGTGAGGCCACGAGGGCCACGGCTCCCAAGTCTCCGACAGCGTCTCCCAACTTCGAGGGCACGATGCGCGCGCTCGAAAAAGTCTCGCGCCAGGACGCCTGCTTGGCGGCGCCGCGGACTGCGTCCCAGTACAGCGCCGGTGATCTGGACACGCCGCCGCCGAGCACCACGAGTTCCAGGTGCAGGAGGTTCAAGAGACTGCCGATCGCCAGCCCGAGAAACTGCCCCGCGCCCGCAAGAATGCTCCGGGCAATGCGGTCGCCCCGCCGGGCTGCAAGCTCAACTTCTTGGGCCGTCGGCGCGTTCTTGTGCGCCACCACCCGGTGGAGGAGCGTGCGGCGATCGTGGCGCATGGCTTCCCTCGCCCGCCGGGCAATGGCCGTGCCGCTCGCCACCGCCTCCAGGCACCCAGTGAGCCCGCAGGCGCATCGCGGGCCGCCCGGCGCCATGAGCGTGTGGCCCACCTCTCCCGCTCCGTACACGCCCCGGTAGAGCTTCCCGTCAAGCACCAGCCCCCCTCCGATGCCGGTGCTCACGGTGATGTAGATGAAATGG
Source organism: uncultured bacterium (assembly GCA_964587845.1). Lineage (GTDB taxonomy): Bacteria > Omnitrophota > Omnitrophia > Omnitrophales > CAZPNG01 > CAZPNG01. Next base: position 692 of record CAZPNG010000333.1, read on the forward strand.
GATACCCTGCGCGCAGCCCCGAACATCTTCTCCCCCCACGCTGCTGCGTTCGCATCGTTTTCGACATAGAGAGGAAGGCGCCTTCGAAATCGCAGGAGAGAATCGAGTCTCAAGCCCTCCAATTCCGGGACGTTCGGGCATTTCAGAAGTCTCACCCCTCCGGGAGCCAGCAGCCCGGCCACCGCCACCCCGACTCCTCGAACCGTGCGCCAAGCTCCCGCCCTGCGCGCCAGGGCCTCGAGACGCTTGGGGAGGGCCTTGAGGAACCTGGCGATTCCCCGCCTGGGGGTGGCCAAAACTTCCTTGGCTGCGAGGCGGCCGCTGAGCGTGCCGACCGCGAGCGAAGTTTTCGTGCCGCCCAGATCAACCGTGAGCGCGTGTTGCATCGGAGGGGGTTTGAATTTGATAGCGGCGGCGGGCGAGACGTTCCATCAAGACGATCGAAAGCTTGCGCGGCAGGACACGCACGGCCGCCGACATGAGATTTGAGATGAGCGGTCCGGCGCGGTGGCGGCGCCCTGCAAACCGCGGCACCATCTGCGCAATATCCATGGCCTCGTCGGCTCCTACGAGAATCCTGCGAACCACCTGTGGAGGGTGCTGTTCGACATCGAAAAACTCTGTCTTGGTAGCGGCAGGCGTAATCGAAAGCACGTCGATCCCCTGCACGGCCAGCTCGCCATAGAGCGCCTCGCCGAGCATCAGATCGTACGCCTTGGTGGCCGCGTAGACTGCATTGTACGGCAATGGAAAAAATCCACCGATGGAGGAAATCATGACGATGAGCCCGAGGCGCCGGGAGGCCATGGGCTTGGCAAAGTGGTGGGCCAGCAACGTGGGCGCGGTGACATTGACCTCGATCATCTCGGCGATGCGCCGGGCATCCTGCTCGGTAAAGCGGCGCGTGTAGCCGAACCCCGCGTTGTTGATGAGAACGCCGATCTCCAAGTCGCGCGTCTGGCGCTCCACGGCTTCCAAGAACCCTTCCTGGGCAAGGTCCTGCACAATGACGCGCGTCTCGACGCGAAAGCGAGATTCCAAATCTGCTGCAACTTCCTTCAGGCGGTCTGCCCGGCGGGCCACGAGAACGACGGCGTACCGTTCCTGCGCCAGAACCTCTGCGCAAGCGCGGCCGATGCCCGAAGAGGCCCCTGTCACGAGCGCCCAGGGTCCGTAGTGCTTCATGCGGCCACCCTACCGCGGTCCATTGGGAGCATACAACCGCAGCACGAGGTCGCGGAACCAGAGGGGTTTGGCGAAGAGAACGTAGACGGCGAGGAAAGCCGTGACGGGAATGAAGAAGATGGCAAGATCCACGATCAGGATCGCTGCTGCCAGGAGGACCTTCTCGCGGGTCTGCATGATGGGGCCCTTTCCAGATAAAGTGGGCAGGGACGGAATCGAACCGCCGACACGGGGATTTTCAGTCCCCTGCTCTACCGACTGAGCTACCTGCCCTAGAAAGCATTTATTCTAAGCAACCTCATTTGATTTGCAAGCGGAATGGCGCGCCAGCGACATCGGGACGACCACGTCGGAGACAAGACACGGTAGGACCACGGCCAGCAGCACGATCATGAGCATCGGGGCGAGGAACGATCCGAACGCGACGCGCGACTCCGAGAGAATATAGAGCACGGTGGCCATCGTGGAGATGAAAATATGCCCGAAATGGGATATGCGGGAACAGTGGTTGAACGTGCGCGTCAGGCAAAAGGCCGAACCCATGCCGGCCGCCAGCATCCCAAAGGCCCAGCCCGGTTCCTCTGCAAGGCAGAGATGAAAGTGAATAGACTGACCCAGCAGCCGCACGCCGGCGTAGGGAATGAAGATGTCACTGATCGTGCAGAGCGCGGGCGCGCTCACCAGGCTCACGAACAGCGCTTTGAGGACATTGCGCTCGTGGCTGAGAAAAACTGAGGCGGTTGTCAAAGCGCTCAGGTACAGATGCGTCAGATGGAAGAACTCAAAACTGCGCACGCCCGCGAACCCGGCCTGGGGCCAGTCGGGCCTTCCCCCTGCGGTGAGGAAGGCGTTCAAAGCGGCCAGAAATGCGCCGCACAACGCCACCGCCCCAACCGTGTAAGGAAGATGCGTGAGGAGCTCCTGGCGCAGCGCGCCAAAAACTTCCCCTCCCCCTCGAGCCTCCGTCATGGATGCGCTCCGCCCCGGCTCTAGCGCCCTAGAGCTTCTTGGAGATGTCGGCAAACAACTTCTGGGCGAGCTCGAGGTTCGGAAGAACGTTCGTGATCCCCTTGCGGGCCTGGACGCGCAGGCGCGTGGTGTCGGGCGACACCTGCTCGACGTCGATCTTCACCGCGGAGCCGTCCACCTCGCCCTCGAGGCGGCCGATTTCTTTGTGGGTCGCGCGCACATACCCTTGCTGCTCGATCACCTTGCGGGCTTCGTTCCACACCTTGTTGGGGTCTTTGGAAACGAACCCCTCCACTTCATCCTTGCTGATGGCGTAGCCGCCCAAGCCCCCCGCGCCCAGCAGGAACAGAGCGCAGCCGCTCGATGCAAGAGCGATCGCCAGGACAAGGGCTAAACCCGAGTTTTTCTTCATCGTCACTCCCTCACCAGGCCCTCCTGAGCCGTGCATTGGGCCGGTAGCGCCTGCCTACTTTCGCGCATGCCCGGCCGTCCACCTTCACAATGTCCGCGGTGAAATCCACCTGGGTTTTCAAAAGCGAGCTTCCCACGCCGACCAGATCAAAAGGCACCCGATCCCGGCGAAACGCCCGCACTTTCTCGGGGCTAAAGCCGCCGCTCACCACGATCTTGACCCGGCGAAACCCCGCTCGGTCCAGAGCGCGGCGCACCAGGCGCACGAGCTGAGGCGAAACGCCGCGGGTCGCTTGCGTGCGGCTGCGGATCGAACGGTCCCAGAGCGTCTCCGCGGTATCCAGGCGCACGGCCCAAAGGCGGCGCCCCAACGCGCGCGCGCAAGCCAGCGAGGTGGCCACGCAGTCGTTCTGAAAATCGACGAGCGCAATGCGCGCGACCGAACTGGGCACGACCCGGTCAAAAGCCGCCAGGGCCCGCACCGTGTCGCCTCCGTAGGCCGCAATCAAGCCGTGCGGGATCGTGCCGGCCGCCGGGCTTCCGAAACCCCGAGCGAGCGCGGGCGTTGAAACGCCCGCTGCGCCCCCGATGCGCGCCGCTCCTCCGTCTCCTTCCTGGTTCGCGTAGTGGTCAAAACGCGCGGCGAAATACAGGACCGGTTTGGGGCGGGCCGCTTCGACCACCTCTCGCACGGCGGTACTGATACCCGTGCGCCGCGCCAGGATGCCCAGATACACGGTCTCGAGGTGTGCAAAACGCGCGTAATCGCCCTCGATCGTCAGGACGGTTTCCCACGGATGAATCCGCGCGCCGTCCCTCAAGGCCCGCACCTCGAGGGAGCGGGCGTCGAACGCAGCGCGGCGAATGACGTCGAGCGCCTCCCGCATGCCGGCCAGCAGCGCGAGCTTCTTGCAAAAAACCTGCATGAGCGTCCTGGCGTGCCGGCGGTCTTTGAGCAG
>CAZPNG010000334.1:0-2982 GCA_964587845.1 uncultured bacterium
CACAGATCACAGAAGTTTGTGCGGGAGATGTTCTTGTAGTTCCAATAGCCTTGTCACGCAAATTGGTTGTGTTTAAAAGTTCACGCTTGGCTCGGCCTTCTAGATTTCCGGAGCGCTAGCTTAGAGCATGGGAGTTCAAGCCGGGTTTAAATCGATGGAGGTCTTCATGAGGATGAACTTTCTCGCTGGCGCTTTCCTTCTTAGTCTTCTTGCCGCTCCTGCCTTGGCCGATCCCTTCTCCACCAGTTCTTTCATGGGGGAGGAGCCCGGTTACCTGGAGCAGTTCACCGACAAAGCCGCCCGCGGCCTGGGGATGATCGGCCTTGCGCCCTGGCGGGGCGCCGTCGTGATGGGCTCGCACCTGTCGGCATCCAGCCCGCTGCGGCTCGTGGAAGGCACCCTGGCCGGCCTGGTCAAGGGCGTCGGCACCGCCGTCGGGGACATCGTCGTCGGCTTAGGCGAGTTCCTGACAAGCCCCGCCCCCGGGTTTACCCTCCGAGAAGAAGAAGAGTTGACGTAAGGAGTTAGGAGTTCGGCGTCAGGTCTCTTGAGACCTGAACTTGCCGGCCTTGCGCGTCCACGGCCGTCACCACGACCCGGTAGGAATTCCCCTGCAGGCGCGTCCACTGCGCCGGAATGTTCCACTGGAAGACCCCGCCTGAGCCGACCCTGACTTCCCGTGTCGCAAGTTGAGATCCGCTTGCGGCGGAAATCGCCTCGAAACTGATCGTGACGGTGGAAACCCGCACCTCCGCATCGATCCTGCCCGAGACCCGCAGCGCGCGCCCCCTGCGGAAGGTGGTCGTGAGCGGCCGGATGAGGGTCAGCAGGGGCCCTCGCTCCCGAACGAATTCGAAATCAAACGTCCTGAGCACTTGTCCTACGGCGCCTTGGGCTGCGACCCGGAGCGTCATGCGCTCGTCCTGCCCGATGACTCTTCGCAGGGACCACTGGGAAAACCGGTCATAGAAGCGGCGTAGGCCCGAGTCGTAGGAATACACCGGCCTGGCGGCTGCGAGGACGCGCCCATTCTGCCCGAGGAACGAGAACGTCACGGACGCCACGGCCCCGGCCTGCGGGCCCGAGAACTGTCCGGAGAGTAGATGAAAGGCCCTGCTCGAGACGCGGAACGTCAACTCCTGAGGGCTCGTGAGACTCAGTTGCAAGTCCTGCTGCTGCGGCGGGTCGACAGGCCGGGTCACCGTAAAGGAGGCGGCTGAGGTCGCGCTGCGCCCCCCGGCCGTCGTCACCCGGACAAGCCCAGTGACGGCTAAATCTGGCACTTTCGTCAGAAGCTGCGTGTCGTTCAGGAAGATGGATTCAGCGGCCGCGAAACCGGCGCTGGCCGAAAACTCTACGGCCGTGGGATTCGTGAAGGAGCTGCCGAAAATCGAGATCCAAATGCCCGGCCTGCCCTGCGCGGGGTCAAAGCGCTGAAGGGTCGGGTCTTGCGGCGTCGCGGGTCCCGGGCTCGTGACGTTGAAGGCCTCGGGCGACTCCGCCCAGCCCATGGCCGTGAACACGCGGATGCGATGCTGGCCTAGGGGGACATTTCGGGGAACGCGAAACGTGACGTGCGTGGAGCTGAAGTAGGTCAGGCTGACCGCGACGCCGCCGATTTCACCGGAGCTGATGGGCCTGAAATTGCGGCCGGTGAGTTCGATGAGCGTGTCAACCGGTCCGGAAGCGGGGGAGAAGCCGGTGATCGCAGGCCCGGGGCCGGCCACGTCGAATCGCACCACGGCGGTGACGAGGCGCCCGCTTGCCTGGTGGCTCGCGGCGAACGTGACGGGAAAGGAGCTCCCCGCTTGCGCCATCGAGGGCATCCAATCGAGGACACCATTGCCGTTGCCCTGGTTTTGAAAGGTCGCGCCTGGCGGCAGCCCCGAGGCCGCGAGCGCGACCATGCTTGGGTCGCCGCCCGGATCCTTCGCGTGCACTTCAAAGCTCAACGCGACGCTTGCGGAAGCTTCCACGACAGCGGGCAGGGGCGGATCGAAAAAAGGAACCGGATCCTGCGGCGCCGCAGCGACCGTGATGACAAGCGTGCCTGCGCCTTCCGCGCCCCGGCTGTCCCGCACGCGAAACAAAAGCGTGGTCGTGCCGACCTGATTCGATGCGGGTGTCCAGGCGAAAGCGCCCTCGCGCTGATTGCCGTTGCTTGACCCCGGCGTGAAGGACGCCCCTTGCGGCAGATTGCTCACGGCCTCCAGGGCGAGCGGGACGTCTCCATCGGGGTCTTGGGCCACCAGGGTCACCGTCAGGGCCCGGCTCACCGTGGCGTTCTGTTCAACGCGGGACGGCACGAACCTGGGCGGCGTGTTGGCTGGAGGAGGCGGGCCGCCTGCTCCCAGAGCTGCAGCCGCATCGATTCGGCCGAAGCCGAAGGTGGGATCGAACCCGGGCGTCCCCAGGTCGTCCGCGGTCTCGGTGATCTGCCGTTCGATCTGATCAATGGTCCAGTCTGGGTGCGCCGAGATGAGGAGCGCTGCCAAGCCGGTGACGTGCGGCGCCGCCATGGACGTGCCCGCGAGGCGCGCGTAAGTGCCCGTGTCGCCCGCAGCCGTCGAGAGCACCGCCAGCTGCTCGCCGGTGAGCGTGCAGTTGCCCGAAGCGTCACGCGATAAGCACAGAGTCGGAAAGTGGCGCGGCACCGTGGAGAGGACCGAGAAGTGCGGTCTCGCAATTCCCGAGGGCTCGCTCCCGCCGCCACCCGGCGCGGCCACATCGATGCGGTCCCCAAAGTTCGAGAAGAAAGCTTTCAAGTCGTTGTGATCGGTGGGGGCCACCGTGAAGGCCTCGGGAATGCCCGCGGGGCTGTGGTTCGCGGCGTCCTCGTTGGCGTTTCCAGCGGCGGCGACGAGCATCACGCCCGCAGCGCGCATCTGGAGGACAGCGTCGCGTTCAGCCTGCGTGAAGATGCGCCGGCCCCCGAAGCTCGCGTTGTACGCCATCGCGCGCGGGAAGTTAGGGATGGTGCTC
>CAZPNG010000335.1:0-4318 GCA_964587845.1 uncultured bacterium
CGACACGTAGCAGAGCATGAACACCAGATAGACCCCGGAAAAGGCCCACAGGACGGCCGTCAAGACGTCCCGGCCCCTGAGGCGGCCCCGAAGCCGCAGGGAAATGCCCAGGGCTCCCAGGGTAACCCCGAGGAGCGCCCAGTGCCGTATGGCGAGCGGGGCCTTCTCGGGAGCCAGCCAGCTTGAGATCGTATCGAACAATCGCGCAAGATCGGGCGCCGGGATGAGATGAAATTGGGCACGGTGCCCTGTCAGAACCCCGAGGGTGATGGCGTTGCGCAGGACCCACAAGGCCATGGGCGCGCAAGCCACCGCGCTGAATGCAAGCACGTTACGGATCCTGTCCCTGCCGGGCGTTTGAGCCTGCACGCCCAGGAGGATGGCGCCTGTCAGCACAAGGCTCGCGCCCGCATAGCGAGCCAGGAACGCCAGACTGAAGGCCAGGGCGGCCGCAAGGCGCAAGCGGCCGTCGAGCCGTTCAAGAGCTTGAGCGAGCAGGACAAGACCCGCGAGGCCGAAGAAAACAAAGGGGGCCTCCGACCATGCGAAGGAGTGGATGGCGAGGAGATGCTCCGAGGTCGCGAGCAAGAATGCTCCTGCAAGCGCGGTCAGCGGGCGGCGGCCCGAAAGGGTGAGCGCAGCGCCTCCCAGAAATATGCTCGCGGCGAAAAGCAAGGCGTTCAATCCGCGCGCGGCCATGAGGGGATCCAGCCCAAAAATCCCGCCGGCCGCCAGCAGCAGCGGATAGAGAGGGGGATAAAACGCAAGGGTTTTCCAGGCGCCCGGATCTCCGCCCCGCAGGCTTGCGAGCACGCCCCGGGCCGCTCGAACGTACTCCACGGAATCCGGGGAAACGCCCACGCCCCAGCGCGTCATCAGCAAGATCAAAGCTGCGCCCAGGGCCGCAGGCAGGAGGAGCCAGCCAAGAAAAAACGGTGGGGCTGCGAACCGAGCGGCGCGCGTCGGCTCGCTCAAGGTATTCCCGGGCAGGTGGGGCGTCATGCGGATGAAGGCGGGATCAGCGGCTCTCCGGCGCGGACTCCGTGGTGAGAACTTCGCGGCGCTTCTTGATGAACAGCCCGAGAGCTTCGTCAATCCTCTCGCGGTTGCCTTCCTTGAGGTTCTCGCCTGGTGGCTCGGGGCCGTAGCGCTCGAAGACGGGCAGGCCCGCCTCGGGCGCCGTTGAGCCGGGCCAGCGGGCGCTCAACGCGGGTCTTTCGCCAATGGGCTGCGCCGCGCCCCGCGCGCCCAAGTCCATGACCTGGCGAAAGGTGGAGGCCGCCAAATCCGTTTGGCGCCCCGCAAGCTCGCGCTCTTCGACGGCGATCAGGCCCTCGCGCTCTTTGAGGCGCGCCTCGACCTGCCTGAGACTTTTCTCCTTTTCACCCAGATTCGCGGCGCGCTCGTCGCGCTCACGGACCCAGCTCTCCCGGTCGCGCGCGAGCTCCCGGCGCAAGCGTTCAAGCTCTCTGGAGTCGCGCTCGGTCTTTCCCGCCAAGTCTTCGAACCGATCCTGCTCGCCCCCGCTCCCCTCGCGCGCCGGCGCACGAGGAAGCTCTCGCTTGGGTTCCTCGACGGCAAGAAACCGGGTCCGCTCAGGCGAGCGCTCCTGCGTGCCCCAAAGCTCCAGGGCGCTCACCTGCGCGTGAAGGGGCAACGACTCCTCATTCCACTGCGGGGCGAGGGCCTGCGGAGGGCCTTCGGCCCCATGCGCCACCCAAGCCGCGAGCCTGCCGCGCCGGCGCGAGAGTGAGCGCCGGGCATCATTCAAGGTCTCGGCGTGCTGCCCGAGAGCATCGGCCGAGCGCGCCATTTCCTGCGCCCACCCGCTCTGGTGCATCGCCACCCTCGCTTCCTCGGCGGCGATCGCGTCTAAGCTGACCTGCAAGCGCGCTTCCATGCGGCCGATGGCAAGCTCTTTGGCAGCCAAGGCCTGCGCGCGCTCCCGGCGCGCGAGGGCCCAGCGCTCGCGCTCCAAGGCGAGAGCATCGGAGCGCTCCTGGAGATCGATGCGCTGGCGCTCCAGCTCATCGCGCGCTTGATCGAGGCTTTTCTTGCGGAGCTCCAGGCCGTCGGTGAGCCATCGCGCCTCGCGCTCCCACTCGAGCCGCCGGGCGTCGAAGGAGCCGACTTGCGCGCTCAGGGCCCGCCGGCCGCGGGCGAGTGTTTCACCCAACCGCGCGAGACGCCGGCCATGACGCGCGAGGACGGCACGCCGAGCCGCGAGCTCCCCGCGCTCGGCGCCGATGAGGCGCTCGGCTTCCCGCAGACGCGCGCTCTCCTGCTCAAGCCTCGAAGATTGAAACGCAAAGTCTTTTTCCCAGGCGCCCTGTCTTCGGTTGAAGGCTTCACGCTCGCGCTCAAAACGGTCCATTTGCTCGAGGACCCGCGCGCTGGAACGTAAGACTTCCTGCTCTCTGGCTGCGATGGCTTGGGCCCGCTCGGCCCACTCTTTCGTCGAGCGGCCGCTCTCCGATTGATGCTGGGCACGCAGCCGGTCGAGTCGAGAGCGCTCTGCCTGGAGCTTGGCCTGCTCGGCGCTCGACGCCCGCTCGCGTTCCGCGAGGGCCCGCCCCTCCTCGCTCATCCTGCGCTCCCAAACCGTGCGCTCCCCGGATTGAGCCGAGCGCTCGCGCGACACCGTGTCCAGCTTGCCCTTCAAGTCGGATTCCCGGCGCGCGACCTCCCGCTCCCGCTCCTCGACAGCTTTTTCACGGGACTTTTGCTCTTTGGCCCACCGCTTGCTCTCGGCCTCGAGTTTCTCCATTCTCTCGTCCAGCTCCTCGGCGGCATCCCGCTCCCGGTTCTCCTTCCAGCGCGCATCCTCCGCGGCGCTTGCACGCGTAAACCGGCGCTCGAAGACGGTGCGCTCGATTTCGGACAGGATCAGCTCATCGCGCTCCGAAAGCCCGAGAGGATCGGAATAGCCCTGCCCACCCCGGGCAGCGAGCGTTCCCATGAGCAGCACGGCCACCATCACGGCCCCGCTAAAGAAAAAAGCCCCATCGCGGTGGATGGGGCTTTGAAAGGAGGATTTCGCCTGAAATCCCTTCCGAGATTTCACGACCGTTACGCTATCACGCACCCCTGGGAGTGTCAAGCAAGTCCAAAAGGTACCAGGTACCTTTTGGATTTTACTTCCCGGTGAGACGGCGCCACACCGCGGGCAGGGCTGCGATGACCTCTGTGGCCGCGAGCGAGCGCTCGCTCGAACGCCTGACCGCCAGGTCGGCTGCCAGCCCGTGCACATAGACGCCCACCCACGCCGCATCGAAGGGGCTCAAGCCCTGGCCCAGGAGGGCTGCGATCACGCCCGTCAACACGTCCCCCGAGCCGCCCTTGGCAAGGCCCGGGTTGCCCGTGGGATTCATCCGCACCCGGCCCTCCGGAGAGGCAATCACCGTGTGGTAGCCCTTGAGGACCATCACGATGCGGTGCTTGCGCGCGGTTTCGCAAGCCAGGCGCGCGCGGCCCCGGTCGTCGGCCGGGCAGGAACGCCGGAAAAGCCGTTTGAACTCGCCGGGATGCGGGGTGAGGACAAGGGAGCGACGGGCGGGCAACCGGTGATCCTCAAAGGCGTTCAGGCCGTCGGCGTCGAGGACCGTGGGGACCCGCGCGGATGCGACGAGAGCGCGTATCAGCCGGCCGGTCTCAGGAGTCCGTGACAAGCCCGGGCCCAAGGCGAAGACATCCTGGGTCGCGAGGAACTGGAGGATGGGCGCGCGCGCGCGCCACGCCAGGCTTCCCGAGCGCGTGGCGGCAAAGGGCCGCACCATGATTTCGCTCTCGCGGCGGGCCAGCACGCCGTAGACGGATTCGGGACAGCCGAGCGTCACCAGCCCCGCCCCAGTCCGCAGGGCTGCGAGCGCGGCGAGGTGCGCGGCGCCTGTCAACCCGCGCGAGCCGCCGATGATGAACACCCGCCCGAAATCCCCCTTCTGGGCCGCGCGGGGCCGGGGGCGAAGCAGGCGCTTAACGTCGCGAGCGTTCGAGCGCGTCAGCCGCATGGGCTTCGATCAAGGCTTTCATCTCGCGCACGGCTTGACCGATGCCCACCGTAACCGCCCGCGCGACGATGGAATGCCCGATATTGAGTTCCTCAAACGCAAAGGCCCGCACGAGGGCGCCGGTATTTTCATAATCCAGCCCGTGTCCGGCATTCACCCGCAAGCCGGCGTCGCGCGCCCTCTCGGCGGCTTGCAGGAGCGCGGCAAGCTCTCTCGCGCGCTCCTCATCGTTCCGCGCGCCGGCGTACCGGCCGGTGTGCAGCTCAACGCACTCGGCGCCCAGGCGGCGCGCGCCTTGGACGGCCTCACTT
>CAZPNG010000336.1:0-2573 GCA_964587845.1 uncultured bacterium
GAGGTGAGGACGCCCTTTCTGGATTGGCGGGTCGTGGAGCTGGCTGCCTCCATCCCCGGCTCACTCAAGATCCGGAATTGGAACCTGAAATACATCCTGCGCCGCGTGGCGGCGCGCTACGTGCCGCAGGAGATCTTGGAGCGCTCCAAGGAAGGCTTCGTGCTGCCCGCGAACAGCTGGCTGCGCGACTCGATGGCGGGTGAGCTGCGCGAGACCCTCGCGCGGGAGCGGCTGGCGGTGCACGGCTTTTTCGATCCCGGCGCGGTGGAGGCGCTCATCGCGCGTTTCATGGCCGGCGACGACGCCCTGACCTTCAAGGTCTGGACGCTCATGGTGTTCCAGCTGTGGTACGAAGACCATGTGGGGGCGTACTCGTGCAAAGGCTAGTCAGCCGCTTGCGTAAAAAAGTTCAAGCCAAAGTGATCGAGAAAGTGGTCCATCTCAACCGCTATCATCATTTCACCGAGCTCATGCGCGACCCGGCCATCGAGGGGGAGCTTGCGCGTTTCAAGTCGCATGCGGACGGCACGATGCAAACCCTCCTCACCCTCCGGCCTGCCGGAAGGCCGGAGGAGAACCTGTTTTTCTTTTTTCACGGCATGGACGGGGACGCAGGCGACGGCGTCGTGGCGCGCGAAGTCGTCAAGGACTTCAACGCGCGCCTCCTTTGCCTGGGCGGCCGCGGGCCTTCCTGGGTCTCGGAGGCGTTCATCAGTGACGCCGAGCAGGTCATCCGCACGGCAACTTCGGGCCACAGCGCATATTATCTGTTCGGCATCTCCATGGGCGCCACGCAGGTACTTTCGCTCGCAGGGCTCCTGGCGCCCGAACTCCTCAAGGGCTTGCAAGGCGTGATCGCCGTGATGCCGGGCTCGGATCTCAAAGCCGTCGCGCAGGCCTCGGCCCATGAGCGCGTGCGCGAAACGCTCTGTGCGTCGGTCGGCGGCGACCTCTCGAAGCTCCTTGCGCGCAGCCCTGACCGGCTCGCCGATCGCTACCCCAAGAACGTGCCCTTTTCCATTTATTACAATGAGGAGGACACCCTGCTTCTCAACGAGCCCCTGGAGGCGTTTATCGGCGCGCTTCGCGCGCGCGGCCTGCGCGTGGCAAGCTTCCGGGCGCCGGGCGGGCACACGCTCACGGGCCAAAACTTTGATTACCGCAGGATGATCCTCGCGCTGGGGTCGAACGAGGAATTGTCGGGGGCCCTCTGATGCTCGACTCGTTCCTCCACCCCGAGCTCTCCCTGACAACCCAGGCTTTTTTCCGCGCGGCGTTCGGGGTGCTCTTGATCGGCACGCTGCTGGAGGCCCTGCCGCACGGCCGCCGCTTCTTCTTAAGCGAGCGCTGGGGCGGCTATGCCAAGTCTTCAGTCGACGTCGACGTCCTCCAAAACCCGCGCGTCTATCCGGTCCTGATGACGGCCTGGTTCGCGAGCGCCGTCCTCATCACGGCGGGGCGCTGGAGCGAGTGGGCGGCGCTCTTCAATTTGCTCCTGTGCCGCTATTTTTTCGTGCGCGGCCGCTGGAAAGGCGTGCTGCGCGGCATGGGTGCCCCCGGGTTCATGACTTATTGGATGTCGGCCGCGGTTTTCCTGCTCGAATACACGGTGCACCATGCCCCGCGGCTGCGCCCGCTCGCCTTGTTGGCCATCCAAGCCGACTTCGCCTTCATCATGTTTTCCTCGGGGCTGTACAAGCTGAGGGCCGGTTACCCCAGAAACGAAGGCATGGAGCTGGGGATGGTGAATCCCCAGTGGGGATTCTGGTGGAAGTTCTACAAGAATTGGCGGCCGGGGCACGGGTGGTTCCGCCTCCTCAATCATCTCGCCTGGTCGCTCGAGATCGCGGCCGCCGTGCTGATGTTCATCCCGCCGCTGCGCTTGTGGGGTGGGCTCCTGATTGCGGCGAGCTTCGTGTTCGTGGGGACCCAAATCCGGCTTTCGCTCCTGGCCGAGAAAGTGACGCTCTGCGCCGCGCTCTTCATCCCGCCCGGCTGTTTTCTCGACCGCTGGATTGCCGCCTTGGGGCCGGCGCTGCCTTTGTCGGCCCCCTCATTCTGGCCGTTTGAGGGCGCGTGCGATGCGGTCCTGGCTGCATTTCTCTGGACCTACCTGGTGTTGTTGCCCCTCGCGCACGGCGGGCTGTGGGTAAATTTTTACGGCCGCCGGTCCCTGTGGCGGCCCCTACAGCACGCTCTCGAGCGCTACACGAACTTTTTCGGGATGATCGTCTGGCGCGTTTTCTCGGCCGACCTGATCGACTTTTTCGTGATGATCTACCGCCAGCCGGGCGCCGGCGGCCCGCGCACGCTCGTTTCGCGATACGGCTGGGAGGGCGGGCTGCGCTACAACCACGTGGCCGAGTCCATCACCGTCACCACCGTGTTCACCACGCTGCGCTACTACCCGTCGGGCTCGGAGGAGTTTTGGGAAAGACTGCTGCGCTACGCGCGCACCGTGCCTTGCGTGCCAGATGAAATCCTCGTTTTTGAGTACGTGCGGATTGTCAAAGAGCCCGCCCGCTTCGTGTACGTTCCCGTGCGCGAGTACTGGGTGGATCTCGCAGCCGGCA
>CAZPNG010000337.1:0-10002 GCA_964587845.1 uncultured bacterium
GCTGCAGATCGTAGGCTTCTTCGAGCAGAGCGCCGATGCGGGGGCCCGGCTTCAAGCCCAAGGCGAGCAGGTCGTGGCCGTTCAGGAAGCGCTTGGGTTTCAAGTCTTCCTCTCGCAAGCTGGCGAGTTTTGCCTTGAGGAAGTCATAATTATCGAGCTTGCCGTGGCTCGAGAGGCAGTCGATTCGGTGCATCTCGAGCTCGTCTGGAAAGGTGTCGGTCGCCATGAAGCGCTTGAGCTTCCCCTCGCGCATGTCGCGCACGTTCTTGAACTTCATGTGGTTCTCCACGCAGACCTTGACTTCATCGATCGTCTTGTTCGGGAAGCGCAGGCGCCTGAGGATCTCCTCCGCTAAGCGGGCGCCGAGCGCGTCGTGGCCGTTGAACCGGATGCGGTCGGGCGCTCGCTCAAACGTACCGGGTTTCCCCACGTCATGCAGCAAGGCCCCGAACGCCAGTGCCACGCTGGGACTCTCCAGCTTGTCCATCAAGAGGCAGGTGTGGATGAAAACGTCGCCCTCGGGATGAAACTCCGCCGGCTGCTCGACCCCCTTCATGCGCTCGACCTCGGGCAGGATTTCCTTCAGCAGTCCGGAGTCCGATAAAAGCCGCAGGCCGCGGCCCGCATGGGGCCGCGTGAAAAGCTTGATGAGCTCGTCGCGGACGCGCTCCCAGCTCACCGCACCGATTTCCTTCGCCATGTCGCCAACGGCCCGCCAGGTCTCCGGGTGAATCTCAAAGTCCAGATTCGAAGCAAAGCGCACGGCCCGCAGCAAACGCAACTTGTCCTCTGCAAAGCGCTTGCGCGGGTCGCCGATGGCCCGGATGACCCGGCTCCGGATGTCGGCCTGCCCCCCCACAAAATCGAGGACTTCCCCTCCTGCCGGCTCATAAAAGAGCCCATTGACCGTGAAATCACGCCGCTCGGCGTCCTCCCTGGGCGTCACAAACTTCACCCAACTCGGATGCCGGCCGTCCTCGTAGGCCCCCTCGGCGCGGAAGGTGGCCACCTCGAAATTCACGCTTTCCAAGATGACCAGGATCACCCCGAACTGCTTCCCCACGGGCACGGTGCGTTCAAAGAGGGCCTCGATGCGGTCCGGCGAAGCGTCCGTGGCCACGTCGTAGTCCGCCGCCGGCCGCCCCATCACCAGATCCCGGACACACCCCCCCGCCCAATAGGCCGTGTGGCCGCCCCTGCGAAGCGTATCGACGATGCGCAGGGCCAGGGCCCCTTCACGGCTTTCCGGCATGGGGACAGGGATCTTGAGCATACTTAAGATTCTCTCTCGAACGACCGATACTTTGAGATGAGGGAAAAACGAATGCCCACGCGACGAGGGAACAGCTCAGGAATTCAAGAGCTCCAGGAAATTGAAGACCGCCGCCGCGACGGGCGCGGCGTGATTTCCTACGACGACGTGTTGAACGCTCACCTGCTGCTTGAGAAAATGCCTTCCCGTGTTCTCTTCCGGGTGCTGTCCTTTTACCTGGACGAGGCGCCTGCGGCTTGAGCCCCTTCGATCGACCGACACGCGGTCAGTAGGTAAAGCGGTCCCGCTGGTAAAGGATCATCTCCCCTTTGCCGAAGAGGTTTCCCGTCTTAAAAATCTCCTTCTGTGGATCCGGGTAATACTCTACCTTGATGACCGCGTCTGCGCCGAACTTGCGCGCCTTGCGCTTGAGCTCCCCGTCGATTTTCTTCTTCACGAAGCCCGGATCGCGCTTGGGCACGTAGAGCCCGAGCGTCAGGCCCTGCCAAAGGAACTGGTCGGGCCTGTAGTACGACCAGGGATCGAGCTTGACCTCGATCGACCCGAGGCGCGTGTAGGCCTCCTCGATGTCGGACGGGTACAACTGAACGCGCGACGCTCCAAACGCGCATCCGCAGGCCATTCCCACCGCTAAAACCATTGCCACCGCTCTTTTCATGGGCGTCCTCCCGCAGGGACTTCCTGCTTGCGCGCCGCCGCTGCCTGGGATTTGGCCGTGCGCTGCCGCTCCACCAGGCGCTTCACGCGCCGCTTGCGCCGCGCGCGTTTCAGACGTTTTTTCCAGTCTCTGCTCATGCAATCCCTCCCCTCAGCTATGCCGCCGCTCACCCGGCTTGAGGTAACGCTTGCGGCGGAAAACGTCGGTCTTCAGATTCGCTACTCGGTCTATAAACAAGACGCCGTTCAAATGATCGACTTCATGTTGAAAGCAAATGGCCTCTACCCCTGAAGATTTCACGCGCACCGCCCGGCCGTGACGATCCAGGCCCTCCACCACCACCTCTTCAGCGCGCGTCACATTGGCGGTATAGTCGGGCAAACTCAAGCACCCTTCCCGCACCAGGCGCTCGCCGCGCGAGGAAACGATGCGCGGGTTCACCAGGATATGGCGCCGGGCTCCCGGCTCCCTGGGTGAAACGTCCACGATCGCCACGCGCAGGAGCTTACCCACCTGCACGGCGGCTATGCCGATAGCGCCCGGACCCTGAAGCATCGTATCCAAGAGCTCATCGACGAACTTCGAAAACACCGCGCCGAACGCGTCGATGTCCCGGGAGCGCTCGCGCAGGATGGGGTCCGGAAAGCGCACAATCGAAAGGACCGCCATTCGTGCTTAAAGCTCGAGTGTCTCGACCGGCTTGAGCGTCAGGTCCAATCCCAACCCTTTGGCAGCAGCCTGAAGCTTGCGCCTCAAGCGCTCCGGGTTCTGCCGGCGCGCAAGCTCGGCTTCGATCACCATGCAGTACACGGTGCGGGAGCCCTGACCCACGCGCTTCGCATTTAAATCGGTGATGTTCACGCGCTCGCGGGCCAGCAAGTCGCTCACCCGGTACACAATCCCCGTGCGGTCCTTCCCCATGACGGAAATCAAGTACGGGCGGCTTGTCTTTCCGGGGCTCTTCGGCCGCCCCTCCGCCCGAAGAGGATTGACGTTGAGCGTCAATCCTAAGCTGCGGGCCGCGCGCGCGAGGCCGGTTTTCAACCGCGCCAGCGGTGTGCCGGCCGGAAGGGAGACGATGAGGATCATCGCAAACTCCCCTTCCAAGATCGTCATGCTGGAGTCTTCAATGTTGCAGCCTTGGCGAAAGAGCACCCGGGTGACGCCGCGCACCAGGCCCACCCGGTCCCGCCCCACCGCTGAGATGGCCCCTTTGCAGACAGCCATGCTAGACACTCCGCAATTTGCGAACGATCGGGTAGCCCAGCGCCGCAACCACACCGGCACACACGATGAGGACCCGCAACCCCAGCGCGCTCGCGAGGTATCCGCCCGCGGCGGTCGCCACGATGACGCCGAGATTATTGATGCTCATGTAGAGCGCTAAAAGCGAGCTTTCGGCGCCCGTGTTATGGGCCATTCTGGCCGCGCATGAGAGAAGAGGCAAGTACGCGAGATAGTACAACATCCCGCCCGAGAATGAGACGACAACGCCGCTTATTCTATTGTAAACCCACAGGTAGATCAAGGTGTTGAGGACCGTAAAGAGCACGGCGAAGGCCAGGGCCCGGCGCAACGCTACGTGCTGAAACCCGGCGACAAAAATCCAGCAGCCGGCGGCGGCCCCCGCCCATCCCAGGGTCGTCAAGAGCCCGAGAAAGGTCTCTGAAAAACCCAGCTGCTCCTTGAAAAAGAAAAACAGCGGCGTGTTGACTGAAGCGTTGAAGCTTAAAATGAACAGGAGAAGGGAAAACCAAAGCAGGTCGCTTTTCATAAGCATGCGGACGGCTTCCCGAACAGGCACCCAGCAGCGCTGGAGGAAATCGCTGCGCGTGACAGTCTGCTCGGAGCGGATTTCCGGGTAGCCCCGGGCAAGCGTGATCGTGGCAATGGGCAGAAGTCCCGTCAGTGCGAAGACCGCGCGGTAAGGAATGTGCCCCGCCAGCCAGCCCCCCACGACGCCCATCAGGAACGCGCCCAGGGAGCGCGCGCCCCATGTCAGCGCCTGGTAGCGCTTCGCGTGGGCGGCGTCGGAGTGCTCGACGATCAGACCGTCGGTGACCACATCGGTAAACGCGAACCCCAGGTTGCTGATCAGGCCCGCCACGAGGGCGCCGGGAAACGAAAACGGAAGGGCGGCAAGCAGAAACCAACCCCCCGCCCCCGCTGCGGCTGAGGCCATGAGGTAGCTCTTGCGCCGATATCCACCCCAGGGGATGGCGTCCGACAACACGCCGTAGATCAACTTGAAAAACCAGGGGGCGCCGGTGATGGCGGACAACAAGGTGATTTCGTGGATCTCCATGCCGGCTTTTCGCAGGAAGAGGGGGAATGCGACGCCCGCCAGCCCCAGGGAGCCCTGAACAAAGTAAACGCAGGCCGCGAGCCGCTCCAGGCGCGCTCGATCCGGCACGTGCGTCATGGCAGCCAAGCTCTAACGGGCGGCACCCACGCCTGCGGGCGCAACACTCGCGGGCTTGAGAGGGCCGACCAAGCCGCGGCTTGCCAGGTGGCGACGCAGGGCCGCCAGGTGCGCCTGCATGTCCGGCCTCTTGCGGGGGTCATACAACAGGTAGGCGGGATGGTAAAGCACCATGAAGTCGCGCCCCGGAAAGTCCGGGTGCCGGAAGATCTTGCCGGCCTCTTCGCTCATCGAGAAAGCCTTCTTGTCGGTGATCAGGTGTTTCAAGGCCGTGGCGCCCAAGAGCACGATGACCTGCGGGTTTTGTATGGCAATCTGACGCTTTAAAAAAGGTGAGCAGGCGTCCACTTCCTCCTGGCGCGGGGCCCGGTTCTCCGGCGGCCGGCACTTCACCACGTTGGCGATCAGCATGTCGCGGTTTGTGTCAAGCCCGACTTCCCGCACGAGCTCATCCAGGAGCCTTCCGGCGCGGCCCACGAACGCCTCGCCCTCAAGGTCTTCCTGCTCTCCCGGCGCCTCCCCGATCAACAGCACCGCCGCCTGAGGGTTGCCGCGGTCCACGACGATGTGGTGCCGGCCCTGGTGCAGAGCGCACCGGGCGCAGCCCGACTCCGCCAGGGCCCTGCGGAAAGCGGCGTAGTCGCGCGTCTCGAGGATGCGGTTGCGCCCGTCGTCGAAAAGATCAAATTGCATGAGTTTTCTACTTGCGTTAGGTGCTCTTACGCTTGAAGACCTGGTCGTGAATGCGCACGCGCTCTCGGACACGCAAGCCAATTTCATCGCCCTTCTTGGCGGAATCGATCGCTTGGTGTTCGATTTGGAGGGACTCAATGGTCTGCTTGAAATCAGTGGTGT
Source organism: uncultured bacterium (assembly GCA_964587845.1). Classification (GTDB taxonomy): domain Bacteria; phylum Omnitrophota; class Omnitrophia; order Omnitrophales; family CAZPNG01; genus CAZPNG01. Next base: position 5,209 of record CAZPNG010000337.1, read on the forward strand.
GCCCCTTGATGTGCACGGTTTCGCCCACGGCCAGCCTGCCCTGGGTGAGCTTGATGGCAGCCGCCTGAACGTGCGGGAAGAAATGAGTGACAACGCCCGCAAGCTTCTCCCCGGGCTCCGGGGCCGGCCTCTTCGCCGCTGCCGTGCGAGCGGCCGCTTTCGCCTTCGGGCGCGCCCGGCGTGCCGGCTTCCTCGCTCGAGCCTTGCGCTTTTTGGGCTTCGCCCGCGTCGCTTTGCGGGCGCGCCTGGGCCGCGTTGCTTTCTTGCGTCTTGCGCTTTTCTTGCGTGCCTTTGCCATGTCGTGGACCTCCGCCCTGAAGTTAAGAGCCCCTAAAAGACGAACTTCGCCTTCTTCTCTTCTTCCGGCCGGATCTGAAGCGAGTGGCCGCTCTCGGACGTGTACTCCCGTTCCTTCACAATCGGATCCGCCAGCGACTCGACTTTCTTGACGCCCTTGTCCAGCGATTCACATCCCGCCAGGACCGGCACGAGCAACAGGACCCACATCACTGCGAGGAGTCTTCGCATGATCAGCCAGCCGCCAAGGACGAAGGAGGCCGCCGCCCGGGATTCTTGCCGCCCGAGCCCTGCCTGCGGCGCTTGAGTTTCCCCGCTGCCGTTTCATCGACAAACTTGCGCGAGTCTTCCCGGCGGGCGGCGTCCTGAATGAAGGCGCGGATGTGGCTGCGGTCAGCCGAGTTGAGATCCAGGAAACGCAGCGAGATCAGGAAAACGGCTTCGCGCTTGACGCGCGTCACCGAAACAACTTTGGCAAAGCTTTCGATCGGGTCCTGCTTGCCGGGAAACTGGAACCAGATCTTGAGGGTGGCCGAAATAGGCAGGAGCTCGTAACTCACGAACATGAGCCCGCCATCGGAAATATTGACGAGGTTGGTGAGCTTGCGGTCGGATTCGTCTTCCAGGCGTGGAAACCGAGCGACCTTGATCAGGTAGCCCGCCCGAAAGCGCAGCGATCGCCTGGTATCCGGCGACTTGACGTATTTCCGTCCTAGGAACACGAAGCCTCCGCAGCCGTGTCATCCTGAGGGCATCTCTTCTCGCCCGAAGGATCTCTGAGAGATCCTTCGGCCCTGCGGGCCTCAGGATGACTTATGAAACCGCTTCTAAGCTCTATAGAAAAAAGCCCAGAGGTAGTTCGCGCCGAAAAAGCGCAGAACATGGACCAGGCAAAACCCGGCAATCACGCCGACAAAAAGGGACACGCCGTTGATTTTCTTCATGGGGAACTCGTGTAAACCTCGGAATCCGGATGGAAGCTGGCCCAGCTCATCCACTGGGACTGCCAGCCGGCAATGCGCGGCAACCGGCGCGTGCGGTCCTCTGAAATCAGAAATCCATCGGTGACGCGCCACTCTTCCCCCGCCGCGTCCTTCAGTCGGGAGGGCCCGGCCGCCGCAAACTCGCGTTCGCCCCTGAGGAACGCCCGAACCTCGAGCGAGTCAGGATCAAAAACGACGACCAAGTTTATATCACCCAAGGAATCATTTGCAACATTTTTCTTTCGTAATTCATTGACTGGATACACCTTAGCGCGCTCCCCCCGAAGGGTCCCGAAAACTTGCTCGGCGGGCGCCAAGCGCTTGGAAGGAGGCGGCAACGGGAAGTGCACCCGGGAGGGATCCTGTTGCGCCCAATAGGGCTGGGAAGCGCGGTAAGGCCGGTAAAAGCCTGTCTCGAAACTTAAAACTTCCCCGACCGCTTGACCCTTTTCCCGTGACCGGGTCCACACCCGCCAGGTCGTCAGCGTGCTCGGAAGTGGCTCTAAATAAAGGCCTTGCGAATAATCAGGCCCCAGGATCGGGTGGCCGGTCATCTGCTGCCAAAGGCTCCCGGCCTGCACGTCAACCATCACCAAATTGTTCCGGACCACCAGGCCCGAGGGAGCAAACTGCCGGGGCCGCTCCCCGGCTTGGGCCCGATACACCGCCGCCGTCCGGCTATAGGGGCAGTACGTCACGACGAGCGGCACCTTGCCGATGACGTCGTTCACCACCGGATGCCACTCGAGAATCAGTACGGGATAAGCCACGGGCATGCCGTCGACCACAATTCCCACGACAAGGTCTTCGGGCCGCATGTCGCGCGCTGTTTTCGCCCGCCGTCTGGCAGGAAGGGTGAGCGGCGTGAGCTCCTCGCTGCCTAAGTCGCTCCAAGTAATTTCCTCCCATCCCACAGCCGATGCGGCCTGAGGGTCCAAGAGGGCCCGGTAGGTCGGATCCATCAAGCCCAGCAGCTCGCGCTTGAAACGCTTGTAGGCGGGGTGCTGCTCGATGCTCTGCGCCGTGAGCCACTGCGACCACTCGAGCCACCCCGAGGGTTCACCCACTCGCGACAAAGCCTTGAGCGAGCTCTCGAGCTTGGGCGTCTCGAGCAAGCCCGAGCGCAGCAGGTCGATCAAGAACGGGATCAGCCGGGGATCTTGAAGACCCACGAGAAAGTCGAGCGCCTGATCGCGGACCTGAGGGCTGGGGTGCATGGTGTTCAGGGCGTGCGCGAGGACGTCCGAAGAATCGGGCTCCGCCTTTGGGTTCGCACCGATGCCGTTTGAGACCCAAACAAGCGAGCAAAGCAGGGGTAGGATCGCGCGCCTCAGGCGTGGGGCCATCATGGAGACGCAAACTCTATGGGTCGAGCCGATTCGGGCGGCAGGAACAAGCGCTCATCCAGCTCGCGCGCGCGGATGTCACGGGCCACGCTCACCTGGCGCCACACCGTTCGGCCTTCCCCCAAGAGCCGTTCTTCGGTGCGCACGGGAAAGCCGCTGAGGCGCTCGTCGCGCCACGCCTGGACCGCGCTCACGCGGTCGAAAACCGGCAGGGTAGCCGTGGTTCGCGCCAAGCCCCGCAGGAAAGTCTCCAGTTCTTCGGTCCCTTCGAGGCCGCCCCGTGCCTGGATCCAGGTGACGCGGTCGGGCCGCGTCACCCGGTAGAGGCCGGTTGGGCAACCCCGGGAGCCGCGTGGGGAACCCACGCATTCGAGCGCGAGCGGCGCCTCGGTGAGCATCTCGGGGGGCACCATGCGCTTCACGTGCTGCTCCAACTCATCAAGGCTCGCGCGCGTGTAGGTCTTACCGTCTGGCTGGATGGTCCAGAAGGTGCGCGTGGCGATATTCACGATGTAAACTTTTCCCTCGCCCGTCTCGACGCGCATGCGCTCGCCCGACACGTGCACGCGGTCCGTGCGAATTTCGGAACGCCCTCCCAAGGGCTTGGAGCGGACGAGAAGCGCATAGGAAAGATCGGCCCGCGCCGCAGACGCCGAGAGAAAAAAACCCAGCGCGACGAGAAGGCCCTTAGGTGCTCTTATCATCGCTCTCGATCACGGCTGCGATGTCTTCGAGGCCTGCCGCCATCGGAGTCTCGGCCACCGGCTCGAGCGCCGGAAGATCTTCATCCCCCACGGCCCCCAGCTCGCGGAAGCGGCGGACGCTTACCAACACGCGGCTCTCAAGGGAATGGATGGTCTTATTGAACGACGCCACAGCCTTCGAGAGGTGCTCGCCGGTGCGGTTGAGATGCTCCACGAACGGCAGGAAGCGGTCGTAAAGTTCCTTGGCCAGGTCCGCGACCTCACGCGCGTTGGCCGCCAACTGCTCCTGGCGCCAGCCATAGGCCACCGCGTGCAGGAGCGCCATCAGCGTCGTGGGAGACGCCAGGACCACCCGGTTTTGCATCCCCTCCTCGATGAGCGTGGAATCCTGAGCCAGCGCAGCGCTCAGGAACGCTTCATCCATGAACAGGACCACGAACTCCGGCGCCTTGGGAAACTGCTCCCAATAGTTCTTGGAGGAAAGATCTCTCATGTGCTTGCGCACCTGCTGGGCGTGGCGCGCAAGAGCTTCCTTGCGCTTTTCATCATCGCCGGCGTTCGCCGCCTCCAGGTAGGCTTCGGCAGCCACCTTGCTGTCCACGACGATCTCCCGGCCCGCGGGAAGATACACCACCAAGTCGGGCACCCGGCGGCCTTCTTCAGTCGTCGCCGTGACTTGCTCGCGAAAATCGCAGTGCTCCGACATGCCGGCCAGCTCCACGACCCGCCGCAGAGTCATCTGACCCCAGCGGCCCTTAACCTCGGGCCTGCGAAGGGCCCCCTCCAGATTCACTGTGACTTTGGCCAGAGACTGAATTTGATGCTCGAGGCTCCCGTAGGCCGCCGCGCGGGCCGACTCAAGCTGGCTCACCTGCTGTTCGTAGCGCCCGAGGGCGTCCTGCAAGGGCCTGACCAGGCGCTCCAGGGCCCCGGTCTTTTCAACCAGGTCGCCTTTCGCTCCGGACACAACCGCGTCCAAATGTTCCCGGGCCAAGTCAAGGAACGCGCGGTTGTTGTTCCTCAGGGCCTCCCCGCAAAGCGCTTCAAATGCCTCCTCGAGCCTTCCTTCAGCGGAGTTCAGCGCCTCGGCCGCCGCCCGCTGGGAGCGTTCGCTCGCGAGTTCATTGCGCAGGGCTTCGAGCTCAACTCTCCCGCCCGCCAGCTGCCGGGCCAGTTCCTCGGCCCTCGCTTCGGCAACGCGCGCCCGCACTTCGAGGTCTTGCAAGCGGTCGCTGTCCTGCCGCTTGGAGGCCAAGCGGCCCAGGATCAAGCCCAGCCCCACGCCACCCGCCAACGCGATCCCCCAAACCATCCACGCCTCCATAGATCCCCCTTCAACCAGCCCGCACGTTCACTGGTTCACAAACTCGAGCTTCATTTCCTCCCGGTGAAGGCCGGCGTCCTCGCCCACCTCCACCCGATTGCGCGTTTCGCGCTCAATCTGCCGCAGGCAGTCGCGGTCCG
>CAZPNG010000338.1:0-3775 GCA_964587845.1 uncultured bacterium
TGAACCTCTCCCGGCAGGGCGTGACCCTCCTGGAAATTGAGGGGTCGCTCGCCGAGCAGGGCGCGGACCCGGTGTTGGGCGAGCGAGTGCGCGTTTTGTCGGAACTTTGCGACGGCGTGCGGTTTGCGGATCAGCAGGCGGACACTGAGCGAAAACGTGAGTGTCTCAAGATGCTGGAGGAGATTTTCCGTGAGTTGGGCTAAGCGGGCGTTGTTTCTGGTCATCGGAGGCTTGGTGTGGACGGCTACCGCATCCGCTGCGCAGACTCTGTCCGTGGCGGCCGCCGGCTTTCAGGAGGCGAATCAGCGTTACCAGGCCGGCGATTACGAGGCGGCGGCGCGTCTTTATGAAGAGCTCGCGCAAGGGGAAGGGCGGGAAGCGGGAGAAGTCTACTTTAACCTGGGCAATGCGTCCTTCAAGCTCAAGCGGTTGGGTCGCGCCATCCTCAACTACGAGCGCGCTCGCCTGCTCATGCCGCGGCATCCGATGGTTAAAAAGAACCTCAAGTATGCGAAGAGCCTCGTAGCGTCACGTCTTGATGCGCCCTCGAACTGGTACCTGGCGCGCGCCACAGACCTTTTGGACGCGCTGACGCGCCGGGAATGGCAGATCCTCGCTACCGGACTCCTGGCCGCCCTCTTGGCGCTTCTGATTGTGCATCTTGCGATCGGCCGCGGCGCCTTCGCCGCGCGCCTGGCCTTCCCCGTGGGCGTCGTGTGCCTCCTCGCGGTCGGCTGTTGGATCGCCCGCTTGGGCTTCGACGCGAGCCGCCGGGGCGCGGTCGTGACCTCGGCGCAGGCGGAAGTTCGCTACGGCCCGTCGCGCCAGGAGCCTGTTGCCTACCGGCTTTCAGAAGGATTTTTGATTTGGCGCCTGGAGTCCCGCGACGGGTGGGCGCGCGTCAGTCTTCCCAATCGCGAGCAGGGCTGGGTGGAGGAGGGCTCGGTTTCGATCGTGTAAAGGAACGGAGCCAGGTCAATAAAGAAGACCTGGCACCGATTGACACGGGGCCGATTTGGGCAGGGCCCCGAAGTGAAGTGGAACGGATATGAAGATGGTTGTGAAACGCAGGAAAAGAGCTTTGCGGGTTCCGGATGCGCGGGGCTATTTCGGCCCCTTCGGGGGACGGTTTGTGCCCGAGACGCTCATCGCGGCGCTGGAGGAACTCTCGAAGGCCTATGCAGCGGCCCGGCGCGACCGCTCGTTTAAGCGCGAGCTCGAGTTTTACCTGCGCCAGTATGCGGGGCGCCCCACGCCGCTCTCCACCGCCGAGCGGTTCACGCGCGCGGCGGGCGGAGGCACGATCCTCCTGAAGCGCGAGGACCTGTGCCACACCGGCGCCCACAAGATCAACAACTCACTCGGCCAAGCCCTCCTGGCCAGGCGGCTTTCGAAGAAGCGCGTCATTGCGGAAACGGGCGCGGGACAGCACGGGGTGGCGACGGCCACGGCGGCGGCGCTCTTCGGGCTTTCCTGCGACGTCTACATGGGAGAGCGTGACGTCGCACGCCAGGCGTTGAACGTTTACAAGATGAAACTCCTCGGCGCCCGCGTGATCCCGGTGAAAGCGGGTTCGCGCACGCTGAAGGACGCCACCAACGAAGCCATCCGGGACTGGGTCACGAATGTCGACACCACGTACTACCTGCTCGGCTCCACGGTCGGCCCGCATCCCTACCCCATGATGGTACGGGATTTTCAGTCGGTGATCGGCCGGGAGGTGAAGTCGCAATTGGCGAGGATGGGCAAGCGCGCCACGCATCTGGTGGCGTGCATCGGGGGAGGCTCCAACTCCCTGGGCTTGTTTTATCCCTTTCTGAACACCCGTGTCAACATGATCGGGGTGGAGGCGGCGGGCAAGGGGCTGGCCTCGGGGCAGCACGCGGCGGCCCTCGCGTGCGGACAGGTGGGCGTGCTGCACGGCATGAAAAGTTTTGTGTTGGCAGACCGCGACGGACAGATTCGGGAGGCGCATTCGGTCTCCGCGGGATTGGACTACCCGTCGGTGGGGCCCGAGCATGCTTACCTCAAGGCCTTGGGAAGGGTAACGTACGTCACGGCGTCCGATCGCGAGGCCATCGCGGCGTTCCAACGCCTCACCCGACTGGAAGGCATCATGCCCGCGCTGGAGCCGGCCCACGCTCTGGCCTACGTCTGGAAGTGGGCCCGGCGCACGCGAAAGAGCGACGTCATCGTCGTGAACTTGTCGGGCCGTGGCGACAAGGACCTCGACATCGTGCGCCGGGAGCTCAACGCGTGAACCGGCTCGACCGCTTGTTCGCAGAGGCCCGGCTGCAGAGGCGGAAGGTGCTTTCCCTTTTTACAACGTTCGGGTTTCCGAGCCTGCGGGCCACGGCGGAAGTTTTGCGCCTGCTCGACCGGGAGGGCGTGGATCTCGTCGAGCTGGGGTTCCCGTTTTCGGACCCGCTGGCGGACGGACCCACGATCCAGGCGTCCTCTGAACATGCGATTGGCCGGGGCGTGCACCTCGCTGATTTGTTTCGCCTCGTGCGCCGCCTGCGCGCCGAGGGCGTGTGCTTGCCGATCATGCTCTTTTCCTACACCAATCCCTTGCTCACGTTCGGCCTGGCGCGCGCCGTGCGCGAGATGAAGCGCTCGGGTTTGGACGGCGTCATGATTCCCGACCTGGCTACGGAGGAAGCGCCCGCCGTTCGCGCAAGATTGCGCCGCGCCGGCCTCGCCTACGTGGCTTTCTTGGCGCCCACGAGTTCCAGAGAGCGCGTCGCGCGCGTCTCGCGCCTCTCTCACCCGTTTGTCTACTACGTTTCGCGAAAGGGCGTCACGGGCGAGCGCGACCGGCTGGCGCCCCAGCTGGCTTCTCATCTTCGGTGGGTGAGGCGCAAGGCCGGCAAGCCCGTCTTGGTGGGGTTCGGGATTTCCAGGCCGGAGCACGTGCGCACGGTGCTCCGCGAGGCTGAAGGCGTGATTGTGGGAAGCGCCTTCATCACGGCCCTGGCGCGCGCCCGCGGCAGGGTGCAGGCCCTTCGGCCCTTTGTGCGCCGTTTGCTCGGCGCTGTGCGAGCCGCCTCGCAGTGAGCATTTTTCTGGGTGTGGACTACGGCCGCGCGCGCATCGGGGTCAGTAAGTCCCATTCGCTGGGCGTGGCTGCGCATCCGCTCGCCACGATCGACGTCAGGGCCGAGCGCGACGTGGCGGGGCGTGTGGCCGCCTTGGCCAAGGAAGTGGGGGCCACCCGGATCGTGGTGGGCAGGCCTGTATTTCTACGGGGTCGTCCCAGCGCCATGACGCGCGAGGTGGAAATCTTCATCCAGGAACTTGCCCGGGCGTCGGGCCTGGAGGTCCTGGCGTTCGATGAGCGGCTCACCTCCCAGGAGGCGGGCCGCCGGCTGGCCGAGCAGGGCCTGTCGGTCCGCAAGGCCCGGGCCCGTAAGGACGTGGTGGCCGCGCAGATTTTATTGCAAGCGTACTTGGAACGCGAAAGGGGATCATGCACGAAATCACCGAACTCCCCAACCGCTTAAAGATTGTCACCGTCCCGATGTCTGAGCGCGACTCGGTGGGGGTCGGGGTCTGGGTGCGCGTGGGCAGTCGCTACGAGCCGCGCCGCCTGTGCGGGATCTCGCATTTCATCGAGCACCTGGTCTTTAAGGGAACGCGGGCGCGCAGCGGCCGGCAAATCAAGGAAGCCATCGAGGGCGTGGGCGGCTCGATGAACGCCTTCACGGCGGAGGAGTTCACTTGTTACCTCGCCAAGCTGCCGCAGGAGCACCTCGAGGTGGGCGTGGACGTGCTG
>CAZPNG010000339.1:0-5815 GCA_964587845.1 uncultured bacterium
CCAGGACAGCCCGGAGAGATTGTCGTCGTGGAGTACCAGGACATCAGCTCCATCGCTCACGAGATGGAACAGAAGGCCATGGCAGCCAGAGAGACGAGTCCGGCCGGAAAGAGCAAACCGACCGGCGAGATGGAACAGTACCGCAACCTGGGAGGGGCACAGTATGCCGTCACCGCGCTTCAGGGCAAGCCCGTCCTCATGGTTGAGTTTCCACAACTCGCGATCATCGATTTAAGAATTGGACTTACTGCGCCTGAAACGATGGGACTTGAGCTTGCCCTTGAGGAGCCCGCGGACCGCCAGGCGGCGGGGCGGGTGCTTCAGCAAGTGCACGCGCTCGATCTCAAAGTCATGCGCATGGGCCACCGCGACATCGTTCACTACCTCGAGCGCTCGATCCAGGGAGCAACCGGGCGCCCGATTACGGTCCATCTGGCGGGCTTCGACTTCCCAAGCCGTACGCCCCCCTTGAGCGCCATTTTATTGATGCTGCTGGAGGAGCTGCGCCGCGATGATCGGCTGGGCAAGCTGCTCGCTTCAAGCGGCAGCACCGTGCGCCTGCCCAATCCGGGAGTCGGAAACAGGGAAATCGACCGTTCGAACGAGAGCGGCGTTGTTGATGAGCTCAAGTGGATGAGTGAGACGCGTGCGGAGGTCAAACGGATTGTCTTCGTCAATCAGCCCTTGCAAGAAGCGGGCTATGAGCTCGCACTGTCGCAAGCGGAGCGGCGCGAGACCCCGGCCCACGCTCGCATTTGGTCATTTCAGGACGGCCTTCTCGTCATCAACGTCAATTGGCCAGGGGCGACGGCGGTTCCCGTCAACTCCCAGCACCCGATCATCAAAGTTCTCGAAGGCGCCATCGCACCGCGGCAGACCGCCGCCCGCACTGAAGGCGAGATCGTCCTGCACGCCCGCGTGCCGGAGCAAACAACCTACCCCATCCGGCGCGTCGAACGACAACTTGACACTGTCGAGCAAATGGTGAGCTGGGAGCTGCAAGGCCAGCCGGAAGAGCCGCCCTCCGTGTTTCCGATCGTGACTGGCGATGTCTTCATAGTCCCCCTGGGGAACTTCAAGCCGGAAGACGTGGCCTCCGGTGAAGAGCCGCGCAAGGGAGTGGGTACCTTCACCGCTCTTCAGCGGGACCAGGCGAAACTCTTGGAGGACATTTTCGGCACAGACCTGCGGCCCGGAGTCGGCACGCCGGTTCTCCTGGGCGTGATCGATGACGGCCGGTTCTTCGGGGTGGGGGTGGGCTTGATTGCCCTGAACACCTCGCCAGACAATCTCATAGCCGGGGAGCGGTCCGGCAAGACTCTGACCGTGCTCGAATACATCCCCTTGGAGTCAGCCGCTGATCACCGCATTGCCCAAGTCCGCGATTTTCTGAGCCGACAGTACGCTCCGTTCCTGCGGGTGACGTCGCGGCAGCCCGGCGAAGGGCGCACCCGGCAGCTCTCCATCCAGCAGGTCGAGCCCGGCGCGCGAGCCTTTGACATTCGCCTGGCCTACGGCCCGCCCACCGGAGGCGCGAACTGGACACACCGCTACTCCGCCGCCCGCGCGCCGTGGCAGGATTACGCGATGCCGGCGACCCTTGATGGCGTGCGGGAGGGCGTGCGCCGCACCGTAGAGTGGCTTGAAACGCTCGGCAGCCCTCAAGCGCAGATTCTGCGCTCATTCTATACGAGGGAGCTGGAGCGTCCGGGCCACGTGGTCGCTGCAAGAGTGCCGCTCGGGCAGCCTGGGGCCTATTACTTCTTTCGATCCGCAGGTGTTTTGAGTGCCAATGTGGAGGGGCTCGCCGCGTCGTGGAACGGAGCGCGCATCCTGCAGCAGTACGGGCTCAGCGATGCTGAAGCAACGGACTATTTTGTCGAAGCTTGGGCTGCACCCATCGTGGGCCAGGCCTACCATTTGGCGCTGTACTCCGGGATTGCTGGAGTGGAACTTGCCGAAGCCCGCCAAATGCTCAGTCACCTTCACCTGGCGGGGAACAATCCCATTGCGTTCCCGCGCGAGCGCCTCTATAGGCCGGGATCAGGGTCCGTAGTGATCGGACCGACGGGCGTCGTTGACGAGGGGACGTCCACCCGGTCGATCGATGACTATTTAGACGATCCAGAGGTCCGATCCTTTCTTTTCCCAGACGGGGTTGAGAATGTGCACACCGAGGCCATTGACCGCGTCATCGTCATTTCGCTCGCCATGAGCGCTTTCATGGACATGGGCCGCTTCGAGTTTGATTCGTGGGCCCGGCGCGAGGGGATTTACCGAATCGAGCGTCTCCAGGCCGCAGCCAAGAGGCAGCCCGCCATCGAGATTTCAGTTTCGAATAAGCTGCACGACACGGTGGACTATGATACTGGGATATTCAAACTGCGAGACTACCTGGCTTTTGCTTTGAGCGACCTCATTTCGAACTTGCTGCCTGCCAGCCTTCGCTCCGGGCCTGGTCCTGCGGACACGCACGTACTTCATTATGTCATTGTGGAGCTCCTGCGCCGGAGGAGACTCGGCAATATGATCGGCCTCGACCCGGCAGTCGTCAATCAGGTGAAATTAGGCCAGAGAGTCGACGAGGAACTCCTGGATCCGGCTGCGGCGCGTTTTGAGCAGCCGGTGCTTCGGCTCTTGGATGAATGGAAAGGACGTGCCGCAAGCGACCGCAAGGCGGCGACGCGCGCTACGCTGGCGGAGAATCTCGTGCGGCTGGCCAAGAGCGGCAACTACCGGCTTGCGGCCTACAACCTGCTGTTTTTCACACAACCCTCGGATGTTTGGGCGCTCATCGACCCGCTGAGCGTGGGTTCCCCCGGGCCGCTGGAGACTCAAATCAAGTTGGAAATGAGTTCGCTCCGCGACGGCTATCAGCGAAACGTCTTGAGTTTCCTCGCCTACACCGGGTATCTCCTTCGGTCGCCCGTGGTGCGCGCGTACACTCTGACTCATCAAGATTCCGATGGGGCTTTGACGGACGACCAAGTGGAGACGATGGCGGATTACTTTGTGGATTTGATTTCGGAGCTCGAAGCGAGCTACGCCGAAGCAGCTGGGGCTGTTCTCCGCGAGTGGGAGGGGCGCGTTGGGGAAGGACTGATGCCGGCCGGTGCCAGGCAGGTCGAAACCGCCCTCGCCACCCGGCTCCTTGTGCGCGGCGAGGCCTTGAGAGACGAGCCGCGCGCGGTCGAACAGCACCTGCTTGAAGTGGCCCGCAGCTTGGATTCTAATCCGCACGCGCTCGCCGAGCTCACCTTTGGGCATGTCGGAGTGGGACAGGCATCCATTGGCTCCGGCACGCCGGCATTCGACTTCCTCGCGGGAAGGCTGCCTATCACGTTGGATCACATGATCTCCGTCACGATTCCCGACCGTCTAGCCGATCTAGCAGACCGATTGCGTGCCTGGGCAGGGGGAATCTTCGTGAATCTCAACGCTCAAGCGCGCGCGGCGATCATCGAGCAGGGAGGGCGGATTAGGTTTTCTCAGATGGGCTTTCGGCCAGGCCCTTCGGGCCGGGATCTGATGGCATCGCTCTGGATTGGAAGTGCAGAAGACCCAAGTAACTTTTACGGGAAGGAAAACGAATTGCCTCGGCTCGCGGGCGCGCGGGTGGATTTGGCGAAGGAGGCCGAGCGGCTCAATCGCACGTACGGCGCTTCGATGGGTTACGAATTCCAGGTCGCACCCCCTGCTGCGGGTGAGGAGCCATCGATTATCGCCACTCCCCGTGTCCGGAAGGTGGGCGATTCGATATCTGCGGATGCAAGTCAGTTGGAGAGGGCGGAGCGATACACGGTGGCGGTTGGGTATGGTGGCAGGGGTGACAAGTACCTGCGGCTCACGCCCAAACCCGAGATCGTCTTTCTCGCAAAATTGCCCGAGATCACCTTCAATCCTGATGCCGCTGCCGCTGCTTTCAATCAACAGTATGCCGGCGGCGGATTGAACTTTACGGTGAAGCCGGCTGAGAAGCCGGGCGCGCTCTCCCTTGTCATCATCGCTCGGCCGACTCAAGCCATGACCGCGAGCGAGCTCGGCCTGAAAGCAACAGTGCTGGAGCGCAATCATCCGGACTACTCGGTCTTCCCCATGGCGGAGCCGGCTCCCGGTCAGATGTGGATCGAGCTGTGGAGAAGGCCCGAGTCTTTGTCCGGCACGACGGGCAGGCGCAACGTCGCGGCCCGCGCAACGGCGACGCAGGCTCGGATTCGAAGCCAACTTCGTCTCGCCGGCCTCCTGGAGGAGCAATTTAACATTGTCCAGCAGGGAGGTGGTTGGGAGGTCGCCCTCTCTGGAGGTGGTCTTGATTTTGCCGGTGCTGCCGACCGAACTCTCCGCGACCAGTTCGGTCGAACTCACCGGGTTCAAATGGAGGATGGTGGGGAGCTCATTACCATCGTCCCCAGGCGGTCAGCCGGGCGGGCTGTGCCTCAGTCAGTGATCAGTGCCCTGGGGGATGCAGGGCTCTCGGAGGCCACGACGTCCGGCGACAACAGGAGTTTCTCGGTCTTCTTGGACAGCGCTGAGGCAATCGATGCGGTGCAGGCCCGTTTCCGGGCATTCGCGCAGGCGGTGGCAGCGAATTTCGAACCGACCTCGTTAAGCCCGGGAGTTCACGGTATCGGCAGCGGCAAGAATGCGTATGCGTGGTCTTTTGAGGTCCACCAGACCACCGCGAGCGCGGCAGTCGTCCAGGTGACAGCCGCAATGGAGAGCGCGCGGCTAAGCGCACGGCTGGAAGGCAGCGAGTTGCGCGCTGTGGACGGCGGCGTCGTGCTTGCGGTTCCGGTCCCGGGCAGCGATCTTGGAAAGTTCTTGGGACTCGAGACCTTTGCCATTTGGATGGCCCGGGGGCATTACCAATCACAGCCTGCCACGATTCATAGGACGGTCCCTGCGGGGCACATGCTTCAGCGGGAGTTCACGATTGCGGGCCAGCTGAAATATTCTGATGGTGCGATTCAGTCCTCAGTAAGAAACGTGGGGCTCTCGGAGGCCCAGCTGGAAATCGAGGACAACTTGGTCCGGGTGACTTTTGCGCTCTCGACGGAGCTCGATGAGCAAGTCGACAGGGTAGAACCCTTCCTTCGATGGATGATTGAGCAGGGCTTCGAGGCGCAAGCTCCGGAGGCAAGACGCGCCGCAAGGATGGGCGAGGCTTATGAACTTGTATGGCGCTTCACGCCGCGCCAGACCGCCGCGCGTGTTGAGTATCGAGAACTTTCCGAGAAGATATCTGAAGTTGAGGGAGAGCTTTCAACGGTGCTGCAGCGCCCGATTCAGATCAAGATCGGGTCTACTTTGACAGTTGGCAATGGCGAACAGGATCAGCTCTTGCGCGCCCTCGAGGAAGCGCCTTCCTGGGCTGAAGCGTTACGGGCGGTCAAGGAGCGAAGGGGAGAGGTTAGAGTGCGGCCAGGAGTCTTCGCAGAGGAGCCGCTTTTGGTAGGGTTCATCTTTTATTCCACTGGGGGGGGATCAGGCGTCACACTGCACGTGGGTCTCGACGGTATCAACGGCACAGAAATACGAGGGAGTGAGGAGTTCCTCTCTTCGCAAAAGCACGGCGCCTTCGCTCTGGTTGACATTTACGATAGGACTGCCCAGGAGATTAGTCAGCTCGTCAACGAACGGATTGGAGCGGAACCGAAGCCCGCCGCCCGCCACCCAAAGACCCGCAAGCGCCGCCGCGCCCCTGCGCGGGCGGTGTCCCAGGATTTCGCCGCGGCCGTCCAAGCCGCGCTCCCCGGCGCGACCGTTACGGAAGGTGAGGTTGGACTTTTCACCGTGACCATCGATTCGTCGCAGG
>CAZPNG010000340.1:0-19067 GCA_964587845.1 uncultured bacterium
GGTCAGACCCCTGCGGGTTTGGTTTTGACAGGAGGGAGGCGTTTTGGTATACGTCCGGCTCCACATATGCCGACGTCGTATCTCATTGATGCCAAAGGGAAAGTGTTGGGGCGCCTGGCCACCCGTGTGGCCACGCTCCTCACGGGCAAACACAAGCCCACGTTCGTTCCCCACCGCGACGACTCCGACCGCGTAATCGTGGTGAACGCGGCGGCGGTGCGCGTGACCGGCAACAAGCTCACGCAGAAAGAGTACAAGCGTTTCACCGGCTACCCGGGCGGGCTCTATGTCCGCTCCCTGGAGACGGTCTTGGAAACGCGGCCGGAGCAGGTCATCCGGCACGCCGTGAAGGGCATGTTGCCGAAGAACAAGCTGCAGGCCCGGCGCATGCGGCGCCTGCGCATTTACCGGGGCGACCACGCCGAGCAGGGCGCCCTCGAGAAGGTGGAGTAGAAATGGCCAAAGTCGTGGCTCCCGGAGTTTTTTATGCGACCGGCCGGCGCAAAAATGCCATCGCCCGCGTGTGGCTGCGGGAAGGCGAGACCGGCTTGAAGGTCAATAAACGCCCCCTGGCGGAGTACGTACAGCGCGAGAACCTGCGGGCGCTCGTGATGCAGCCGATGGAGGCCACCAAGACCGAGGAAAAGTTCTCGGTCGACGCCCGAGTCTCGGGCGGGGGAATCGCCGGCCAGGCCGGCGCCATCCGGCACGGCATCGCGCGGGCGCTCTTGGTCTTTGACGAACGGATGCGCCAGGTACTGCGCAAGGGCGGCTATCTCACGCGCGACCCTCGCAAAAAGGAGCGCAAAAAGTTTGGGCAGAAGGGCGCCCGCAAGCGCTTCCAGTACACCAAGCGCTAACTTGTGCGAGCCTTGTTGAGGCGGCTCGACCGGTCTTTTTTCCTCTTCCTGTTTCTTTGGCTTTTCTCGCTTGCGGCAAGTGGCTGCGCCGAGTTCTTCGAGGATTACCAGTACTCTCCGGTTTCAAGCAGCCCGACGAGCGGGTACTGACGTCTTCATGCTGACCCTCAACAAGGCTCCCATGCTCAAGCAGCCTACCACCCTCCCTCCCGGCGGCTCGCGGCCCGGCCTGAAGGCCCCCGCGGCTTGGGCCCTCGCGATTCTGGCCCTCTTCGTCCTCTTGTACGTCAGCTTGCCCTTCCTCTTCAAGGCGGCAGGAGTCCAGGCGCTTCTCGAATCCGAGCTGCGTAAAGTCTTCCAGGGGAGCCTGGACTTCAAAGAGGTGGACCTGAACACGTTTCCCCGCCTGGCCCTCGAGGTGCAGGCGCCGGTGCTCAAGCAGGAGTTCGGCGGCGGCTACGCCATGATGCTGCGGGGCAAGGTGCTGCGCGCCACGCCGAGGATTTTCCCGCTTCTGTTTCGCGCCGTCATTTTTCGCTCCATCGTGCTGGCGGACGGCAAGCTCTACGTGTGGACCCCCGAGCGCGAGCGCACGGGGCCTCCGAGCTTTGCCCTCTCCGACGCCGATGCCCGCATCTCCGAGTTCCGCCTTCCGGCCTCCGGCTCCTTTTCCCTGAAGGGGCGTCTGGCCGACTCGAAGTCGCGCAATCTGTCCCTCAAGGGCCGCTTTGAGCACCGGCAGGTCAAGCGCGCCGGCGGCGCCGTGCCGCGGCTGCGCCTGGCGCTCGAAGCCCGGGCAAGCGACGCCGACCTGGGGCAACTCATCGATCTCATCCCTGAGGCGAACCGTCCGCCGCTCGCAGGCCGCGGCGATCTGGCGATCGACGTGGAGACCCGCCCCGACTACAAGCTCGAGGGCACGGTCTCCCTTGAAGCCAAGGACGTGTTGTTGCGCGAGGGGAACCGCGGCATGAAAAGTCTGGGCCCCCTGGAGGGAGAGTTTCGGGCCTCCTATCTTCCCGATGAGGAGCGCCTCCAGGTGAAGGACTTCGCGCTCACCTCGTCCTGGGCGAAGCTGCAGGCCTCTTCTGAGCTCGCCTTCAAAGAGCCCGCCGGGTCCTCCGAATTGGAAGTTTCTCTCGACGTCATGCGGCTCGACACCGAAACGCTCACCGCCCTGGCCGGCTGGGGGGCGGGGCTGGCGGCCAAGGGCCCCCTGTCGGGGCACCTCTTCCTTGCGGGGCCGCTTGAAAAGCTGCGCGTGAAGGGCGACATCGTGGCCAGCGCGGCTTCCCTCGCATTCCTCGATGGCGCTGAGGCCCGCGAATCAGAAAGCGGGCAAGCCGTGTTTCTCAAGCCGCAGGGGACGGTTTTCGAAACGGACTATGATCTTCTTCTGGAGGCCGGGAGCCATCTTTCAGGTGAGCTGAATGCGCGGCTGGGCGAGATCACGGCCAAGGGCTCCATCCCCAAGTGTGACGTGCGCACGGGGGTGGGGGAATTGACGATCCTGACGAACAAGTTTTCACTCGAGCCGATTGCGTCGTGGATCCCACCGCTTGCAGCCGTGTCGCTTGGCGGGGAAATCAAGATTCTGATCAATCTCCGCGGACCGTGGGGCACGCCGGCCGAGTTGCGCCGGGAGATGAATGTCACCCTCGAGGGCGTGAGCGTTGCGAGCCAGGGCGCCAAGCTCGTGGACGGGATCTCCGGGGTGCTGGATGCCTCTTCGGTCGGTTTCTCGCTGGAGAAGGCGCAGCTCCACTTTCCCGGGGAGCCCGTGATGTGGGGCGAGGCGCGCTACGACGCGCCGTCCGGCGGGCAGCTTGAGGTTCACTTCGAGAATCAGGTCTCGCGGGTATATGTGCGAGGCGCAGTCCCTATGGCCGCACGGGCGCCTGCGGGCGCGGCCTTTGAACTCAAGGGGATTCCGCTGGGGCCCCTGACGTCGGTGGGGCGCACGCAGCCCATCCTCGATGGGCGGTTCTTCGCCTCAGGCGTCTGGAAAAGCGCGGGGGGTTCGATCGATGACCTCTTGGCGAACTCAACGGCCGAGGGGACGTTCCTTATATGGAAGGGCAAGATCTATGTCCTGGATCTTTTGGGGGAGCTGGGCAGCGTGGGGAAGCTCGTGGCGTTGACGCCCTATGCCGACGGCACCACCACCTTCGAGCGGCTTGAGAGCCCCTTTCGACTGGATGCTCAAACCCTGCGGCTCACCGATTTGCGGCTCACTTCCTCGCGGCTCAACGGGCAGGGAGTGGCTGAGATTGCCTGGAAGGGCTGGATCGAAGCCGATGCGCACTTGTTCCTGGCCGATGATCTCGTGCGCCGCGCGGTGGGCGACAGCATTGCCGATGCGCGCCTGACGTTGCCGCTCCATGTGAGCGGCCCGGTGAGCGCGCCTGAAGTTCGGATCGACCGGGGGGCGCTTGAGCGCTCCTTGGGCACCTTGATCCTGCAGAGATTCGGCGCCCTGCAGGAGAAAATACCGCCGGGGCTCTCGGGCGCCGTGTCGGGCGGGGCCGGCCAGGGCGCCGGTTCGACTTCGCCCTCGGCTCCCGTCGATCCCACCGAACCTTCCACAGCCGTGTCCGATCTCTTGGATACCGGCCTTCAAGTCCTCGACGCGATTCTCGCCTCCGAAAAAGATAACTCCAAGTCTTAGGCGGGCTCGCTGCAAGCGCTCCGGCAACTCACCTTCGGGCAATCCTCGTCCTTCGTCCTGAATCGTTCCGCGACCTCGTCTGAGAGCATGAGCGAGTTCGCGAGGCCAGGAGGGCCGAGCGAACGAGCGGGCCAGGGAAGCCGTTCAGGATGAACGGCCAAGCGTGCTCGAAGACGAGGTCGCGGAACGATTCAGGACGAGCAACCGGGGATACTCTTAGGCAGGTTTCCGGAGCGCTTGCAGCAGGCGGCCTGTAGATTCCTCCAGAGCAAATTGCTTTTTAGTCTTAGGACGAAGTTCCACGACCCTTTTCAGCATCCATGATGGGGAGGCAGCAAGCCCTGCGGAAACTTGCCTGAGGGCATGAGCGAGTCGGCGAGGCTAGGACAGCCGAGCCGACGAGCGGGCCAGTCAAGCCGTTCAGGACGAACGGCGAAGATTGCCCGAAGGCGAGTTTCCGCAGGGCTTGCGGAGCACCCGCCTGGTGTATCGCTGGAGACAGAAAGGGCGTCTTCGTCCTGAAGACGCCCTTCCGAATGAGTGGAGCTTACGCTGCGACGCGACGTCCGAGGCTGCGAAACACCCGGATGTCGGAGCGGATGGCACCCACCGCCTTGCGGTAGTACCTGTTGCCGAGCACATGCAGCCGGCGCCCAGCTCTCACGAAGAGCTGAAGCTCACGGCGACGCGCACGCGCAGTCGTCAGCAAACGCTTGCGTAACCCGCGAATTTGAAGTCTCTGCATTTCAAACCTCCTTGTTCGTTTGCAACCCCCGATCGGGGTTTGGTGCGTCCAACCGGTTTTGGCCGGTCTATTTAAAACCTACCCGATGTTGTAAAATATTGCAAATCTATCTAACTTTACTCTTTTAATAACTCCTGTTATGCGTATAATGGACAGCAGGGGCTCGAGGATGTCGATGAAGGAATCTCAACAAAACTTGGGAGATGTCGGTGTGCTTTATCTGGCCGGCCCTGCGAGTTCCCCGCGGCCCGCGGTGGTCGTGATCCCCATGCTGGGCCGGTTGGGGCCGCTTCCCGACCTCGCCGTCGAGCGCTGGGTGGCGGCCTTCTTTGCGCGCCGGGGGTTCGCTGCGGTCGTCCTCAAGCGCCCATTCTTTCAGTGGGACGCTCGCGCCGGGTTGGATCAGGTGGACCGGTATCTCGCGGGAATGGTGGAGCGCGCCGAACGCGCGGCTGAGCGACTGGCGCGCGTGGACGGCGTCGACGCCGGGTGGGTGGGCTCCCTCGGGATCAGTTTCGGGGCGGTCGTGTCGGCCCTGCTCAGCCGCTCGCCGCGCTTTTCAGCTCACGTCGTGGCGCTGGGGGGCGCCAATCTGGGCAAGGTGCTGGCCTCGTCGCGTGACCCCCTGGTGCGTTCTTATTTTCAGGAGTTGCTTACGGTGACGGGTTTGCCGAGGGAAGCTCTGGTCGCCCGGCTCAAGGAAGTCTTCGTGCACGATCCGCTCCACGCTGGGCCGGCGATCAGTACGGATCGAATCCTCACAATCCGCGCGGCCTTCGACCGCGTCGTGCGGCCTTGTTACGGCAAGGCGCTGTGGGCCGCCTTGGGGCGCCCGCGGGAAGTCCTGCTGCCGCTCGGCCATTACACGGCCCTCCTGGTCCTGCCCGTGTTGCTGCGCATCGCCCTGCGCTTCTTCCGCTCCACCCTTTGAACTCGAGGGGGTGGGGGGGAACGTAGGGGAGATGTAGGCCTTTGAGAAGCCGTCTCAAAAGGGGGGGGTTCTAAGGCCGGATCTTTTTGAGGAGGATGGAGGCGGCTTTGGCTTCGGCTTCCTTCTTTCTCTTGCCTTCGCCTTTGCCGGTGAGGCGCCTGCTTTTGGCCACCCGCACGGTGGACACGTAGCTGCCGTTGACTTCCCGCGTCTCGTAGGTGGGCAGGACGGCATACTTTTTCTGCACCCACTCCTGCAGCTCGCCCTTGGGATTCCGGCTGATGAAGTGCAGCTTGCGCGTTGAAAAGTGCCCCTGGAAGATGCGGTGGATGAAGCCCTCAGCCGTTTTGACACCGTGGCCCGTGTGGAGTGCCCCGATCACGGCTTCAAGGGAGTCCGTCAACACCTTCTTCTTATCCACCTCGGGCTTGCGCCGCTCGCTTGCACCGAGCGCGATGAAGCGCGAGAACTTCAGGTCCTGAACGATCCGGAACAAGTGCTCGCGCGAGACCAGCGCCGCGCGCATCTTGCTCAGGTGCCCCTCGTCCCAGGCCGGGTAGAGCTCGATCAACTTGCGCGAGATGCACAACCCCAGCACGGCGTCCCCCAGGAACTCCAGGCGCTCGAAGAGGTGCTGCTCGCGCCGGTTGGGGGGGTCGATGGCGGAAGGGTGAGTGAGCGCGTGCGCCAAAAGCTGCGGCCTGGCGGACTTCAGGCGGAAGGCGGTCTGAAAGGATTTCACATGAGGGCCGACGTGCACGCCGTGTATTTAGCACACCTTTTCACGCTTGTCTAACCCTTTGTTTGACAGCGACATAGCACTCATTTATAATGATTCTTTCCTTGTGAGTTGCATCAGGGCAAGGGCGAGCTCTTGCCCTCTTTTGTTTCA
Source organism: uncultured bacterium (assembly GCA_964587845.1). Lineage (GTDB taxonomy): Bacteria > Omnitrophota > Omnitrophia > Omnitrophales > CAZPNG01 > CAZPNG01. The sequence goes on from CAZPNG010000340.1 coordinate 6,097, forward strand.
GGCGGGGGGGTGTCTGTCCGCCGGGGCGGGGCCGGTGTGGAGCCCGGGGCGGGGCCGAGAACTTATGGTGCGCGTTTCGATTGTCGGCGCGACCGGCTATACGGGCGTTGAATTGATCCGGTGGCTCATGCGCCACCCCCGCGTGAAGCTTGCGTGTTTGACGACGCGCCGGGAAAATCCTCCGCCGCTCGACGATCTTCTGCCGACTTTGCCCAAGGGGCACGGGCTCGCGCTCACCCGGTTTGAGTACAAGACCGTGCGCGCCGCAAGCGACCTGGTGTTTCTCGCCCTTCCCCACACGGAGGGCGGCCGGCTGGCGGAGCGGTTCTTAAGGGATGGCGTGCTGGTGATCGACCTGTCGGCGGACTTCCGCCTCAAGGACGCGCGGCTTTACAAGACTTGGTACGGCGTGCCGCATCCGAGCCCCAAGCTCCTGGCGCGGGCGGTGTACGGGCTGCCGGAGCTTTACCGAAGCGAAATCCGCTCAGCCAACTTGATCGCTAACCCCGGCTGCTACGCCACAAGCGTGATCCTGGCGCTCAAGCCGCTCCTGGAACGGGGCCTGATCGAGCGGGAGTTCGTGGTGGCGGACTGCAAGTCGGGGGCGAGCGGCGCGGGCCGCACGCTGCGGGAAGCCACGCATTTTTGCCGGCTTGACGAGAACGTCGAGCCCTACAAGGTGAACCAACACCAGCACATGCCCGAGATCGACCAGGCGCTTCAGGACGTCGCCGGCGCGCGATTTGCCATTACGTTTGTGCCGCACCTCCTGCCGGTGGACCGCGGCCTTCTGGCCACGGTCTATGCCCGCCGCAAGCGGGGCGCGAAGCGCCAGGACGTGGAGGTGGCCTTCCGCGAGGCCTACGAGGGCGAGCCCTTCGTGCGGCTGCGCCCGCCGGGCCGGGTGCCCTCGCTCAAGGACGTTCAGAACACGAATTACTGCGACCTTGCGGTGGCGCAGCGCGAGGGCCGCGACGATGTGGTGATCATGACCGCCATCGACAACCTGGTGAAGGGAGCCAGTGGGCAGGCGATTCAGAACATGAACATCCGATGCGGGTTTCCCGAGGAGGAGGGCCTGCGGTGAGCGTGCGGATCATCAGGGGCGCAACGGTGACATCCCCCAAGGGGTTCATCGCGAACGGGTTGTACGCGGGCATCAAGCGCGCCGTGCGCCCCGACCTTGCCCTTCTCGTTTCCGAGCGGCCGGCGGTATCGGCGGCGTGCTTCACAACGAACCGCGTGAAGGCCTGGCCGGTGCTCCATGACATGGCTGTGATCCGGCGGCGCACGCACCGCGCCATCATTGCCAACAGCGGAAACGCCAATTGCGCCAACGGCGAGCAGGGCCGGCGGGCGATGCTTGCCGTGATCGAGGCGAGTGCCCGGCAGCTGAAGATTGCGCGCCGGGACATTCTCGTGGCGTCCACCGGGGTGATCGGCAAGCTGATGCCGGTCGCCCGCATCTTGCGCCACTTGCCGCTGCTTGTGAGCGGCTTGACTCGCGAGGGCGGGCACCTGGCGGCGTGGAGCATTCTCACGACGGACCGGGTGGCCAAGGAAGCCGGCTTTACGTGGAAGAGCCAGGGCCAAGCCGTGCGTCTGGCGGGGATGGCCAAGGGCGCCGGCATGGTGCATCCCAACATGGCCACGACGCTCACGTTCATTACGACGGACGCGGCAGTTTCCAAAGGCCTGGCCCAACGCGCGCTGCGCGAGGCCGTGGATCGCACCCTGAACCGGTTTTCGATCGACAACGATCAGAGCACCAACGACACGATCTTTTTACTGGCGAACGGGGCCTCGGGCGCCCCGCCGGTTCGCGCAGGAAGCCCCGATGAAACGCGGTTTCGGGAGGCGCTCGAGCGGACCTGCGCTTCGCTTGTCGAGCAGATGGCGTATGACGGCGAGGGCGTGACCAAGATTTGCCGCATCCGCGTGACGGGCGCGGCCGGCGAGCGCGACGCCGACCGCGTGGCGCGTCAGATCGCCAATTCGATGCTTTTCAAGACGATGCTGGCGGGCTCCAACGCCAACTGGGGCCGCGTGGCCGCCGCCTGCGGCGCAAGCGGCGTGGCCTTTGATCCCCGGCGGCTTCGGATCTCCTTCGGGGGGTCCGTGGTTTTTCGCAACGGGCGGCCCGCGCTCGCCAATTTGCCGGCGGTGCGCAAGTACATCCGCCGCCAGGCGATCGAGGTGGGGGTGGATCTCGGGCGGGGCCGGGCCGCGGCGTCTTTTCTCTCGACCGACCTCACCCGCGCCTATGTGCGTATTAATGAGGCCGTGAGTTGATGGTTCGAGATCTGGTTGAAAAAGCGGACGTTTTGATCGAGGCGCTGCCCTACATCAAGCGCTTCCGCGGAAAAGAAGTGCTTATCAAGTACGGCGGGGCCGCCATGACGAGCCCCGAGATCCGCGAGAACGTGTTAAACGACCTGGTGTTCATGAACTACGTGGGCATCCGGCCCATTTTGATTCACGGCGGCGGCCCGCTCATCACTTCGGCGCTGAAAAAGAAAAAGATCCCCACGAAGTTCGTCGAGGGCCTGCGCGTCACCGACAAGCGGACCATGGAGGTGGTGGCCGAAACGCTGGAGGAAATCAACAAGGAGATCGTGCACGACTTGAACCATCTCGGCGCGCGCGCCATCGGGCTGGGCCACGGCAACGAGATTTTGATGGTGCGCAAGCGCCACATGGAAGGCGGCGTGGACGTCGGCCACGTAGGCGAAGTGATGTCGGTCAACGTGATGCCGTTGAAAGAGCTCACCGAGTTCAGCATCATTCCCGTGGTCTATCCGGTGGGCGTGGACTCGCATGGGGAGATTTACAACGTGAACGCGGACGAGGCGGCCGCCAAAATTGCCGCGGCCATGCAGGTGCAAAAGGTCATGATTCTCACCAACGTGCAGGGCATTTTGCGAAACATCGGGGAGCCGGAGTCGCTGATTTCATCCCTGGATGACGTCGAGGCGCAGCAGCTCATCGACCAGGGCGTTGTGCAGGGCGGCATGATTCCCAAGGTGCGAGCGTGTATCACGGCGCTCGCCGGCGGCGTGCGCAAGGCGCACGTGATCGACGGCCGCATGAAGCACTCCCTGCTCCTGGAAATTTTCACCGATCAGGGCATCGGCACCGAGATTGTGCGGCGCGATGAGGCGCCGTGACCGTCGCCGCCGCCACTCAGGCCATGAAGACTTCGGACGTTGAGGCGCTGTATCGCGAGTACGTGCTGCCCACGTACGCCCAGGCGCCCGTCGCCATCGTGCGCGGCAAGGGCTCCTGGGTGTGGGACCTGGCCGGCAAGCGCTACCTGGATTTTTTCCCGGGCTGGGGCGTGTCGGGCTTGGGGCACTGCCATCCGAAGGTCGTGTCGGCGATTCGCGAGCAGGCGGCGAAGTTGCTGCACGTGCCGAACACCTATCTGCACGTCAAGCAGGGGCGCCTGGCGCGCGAGTTGATCGAGCACAGCTTTCCGGGCAAGGTGTTTTTTTGCAACAGCGGCGCCGAGGCGGTCGAAGCGGCCATCAAGGCGGCGCGCCGGTGGGGCTCCTCCTCGGGCCGCTACGAGATGCTCACCCTGGAGGGCTCATTTCACGGCCGCACGCTCGGCGCGATGACGGCCACCGCCCAACCCAAGTTCCATGCGGGCTTTGGGCCGCTGCCCGAAGGGTTCCGCTACGTGCCCTTCAACGATTTCGAGGCGCTGCGCCGGGCAGTGACTGATAAGACGGTGGCGGTGATGCTCGAGCCCATTCAAGGTGAGGGCGGCATCCGCGTGGCGGACGGCGAATATCTGAAAAAAGTTAGGGCGCTCGCCGACGAAAAGAAATTGCTCCTCATCTTCGATGAGGTGCAAACGGGGATGGGCCGCACGGGCCGATGGTTTGCCTACCAGCACTTCGGCGTGGAGCCGGACCTCATGGTGCTGGCCAAAGCGCTCGGCGGCGGCGTTCCGATCGGGGCGCTGGTTGCGCACCGCAAGGTGGGGGACGTGCTGACACCGGGCACCCATGCGTCCACCTACGGAGGCAATCCGCTCGTGTGCGCGGCGGCCCTGGCGGTCTTCGGCGTGATTCGCAGCCGGAAGTTGCTCAGTAAGGTGGCGCGGCTGGGCGAGTATTTGCGCGGAGAGCTTGAGGCGCTCGCCAAACGGCACCCCACGAAGATCCGTGAGGTGCGCGGCTTGGGGTTCATGATGGGTCTTGAGTTCGCCGAACCGGCTAAGCCGGTCGTGGACCGCGCCCGCGAGCTGGGCCTTCTCGTCAACGTGACGCAGGAGACGGTGGTGCGTTTCATGCCGGCCCTGACGGCGTCGAAACAGGAAATCGATCTCGCGGTGCGCCTCCTGGAACGCGCGCTCGCATGAAGAAGCACTTGCTTTCCATTCGGGACGTGAGCGCGCGGGAGGTCGAGGAGCTCGTGCGCCTGGCCCGCGACGTCAAACGCCGCCCGCAAGCGTTCAAGGCGCGCTTGCAGGGCAAGACGCTCGCGTTGCTCTTTGAGAAGCCGTCCATGCGCACGATCGTTTCCTTTCAGGTTGCGATGCACCAACTCGGGGGCGATGCGCTCGTGTTCGGCTCCGAGGACTACCGGCTCGGCAAGCGGGAAGCGCTTGAGGATGAGGCGCGCGTTCTGGCCCGTTACGTCGACGGGGCGGTGTTGAGGACGTTTTCACAAGACACGCTTGAGCAGTTTGCTCGGCACTTCGACAAGCCGCTGGTGAACGGCTTGAGCGACGTGGCGCATCCCGCCCAGGCCCTGTCGGACTATCTGACTTTGAGTGAGCGGTGGGGCAACGTGCGCGCCCGCACCGTGGCGTTTGTGGGCGATGCGAACAACGTGTTCCGCAGTCTCTTGCTGCTCTTTGCGAAGACGGGGGGGCGGTTTCGCTTCGCCGTGCCGAGGGCCTGCGCGCCGCCGCCGGCTCTATTGAAAGAGGCCCAGGGGCTGGCGCGCTCCTCCGGCGCCCGGCTCGAGGCGTTTGGAGACCCCCATGAAGCGGTGCGCGGAGCGGACGCGGTGTACACCGATGTGTGGGTGAGCATGGGAGAAGAGCGCGCGGCCACGCGAAAGAGGAAACATCTCAAGGGCTACCGAGTTGACGCGGCGCTCATGCGCCGGGCGCGGCCGGGAGCGCTGTTCATGCACTGCCTGCCCGCGCATCGCGGAGAGGAAGTCACGCAGGACGTGATGTCGGGCCGTCAGTCGGTTGTCTACGAGCAGGCCGAGAACCGCCTGCACATGCAAAAATCCATTTTGCTCACACTACTTTAGGGAGGGGAAGTGAAGAAGGTTGTGTTGGCGTATTCGGGGGGGCTGGATACCTCGTGCGCCGTGAGGTGGCTCGCGGACACCACCGGCTGCGAGGTGGTGTGCTTTTCCGCATTCTTGGGAGAGGTGAAGAGCCCTGCCGACCTCGTGCGTCGCGGCAAGGCGGCGGGCGCCTCGAAGGTGATCGTCAAGGATCTGCGCCGGGAGTTCGCCCGGGATTTCGTGCTGCCCGCGCTCTTTGCGCGCGCGGTCTATGAGGGCGGTTACTACCTGTCGACCGCGCTCGGGCGGCCTCTGATTGCCAAACATCTGGTCGACGTGGCCCATGCCGAAGGGGCGCAGGCCGTCGCGCACGGCTGCACGAGGAAGGGCAACGACCAAGTGCGCATCGAGGTGGGCGTGCGTTCACTCGATCGCAAACTCAAGGTGATTGCGCCGCTGCGGGAATGGGAGTTTAAGTCGCGCGATGAGGAGATCGAGTACGCGCGGGAAAACCGCATCCCGATCAAAGCCACGAAAAAGAGCCCCTACTCAATCGATAAGAACATCTGGGGCGTGGCCATCGAGGCCGGAATGCTCGAGGACCCCTGGGTGGCCCCGCCGGAGGATGCGTTTCTGTTCTCCAAGGGAAGATCGGTTCCCCGGCCGCGTGAAATCCGTATCGGCTTCGAGAAGGGCGTGCCCGCGCGCTTGAACGGCCGGAGTCTGGGTCTCGTCGAGTTGATCGAGCAGCTCAACGCGGTCGCAGGCGCATACCGCATCGGGCGAAGCGACATGATCGAGAGCCGCCTCGTCGGCATCAAGAGCCGCGAGGTTTATGAAGCGCCCGCGGCCTGCGTGCTCTACGCGGCCTCAGCGGCGCTCGAAAACCTGGTCTTCGACCGCTCGCACCTTCATTTGATGGAGGTGCTCTCGCACCGCTACGCGGAACTTGTGTACGACGGGCTCTGGTTTTCGCCGCTCAAGCGGGCGCTCGACGCCTTCTTTAGATCAGGCCGCGAGCGCGTGACGGGAGAGGTGCGCGTGCGCCTGGAAAGCGGCCGCGCGATGGCGGTGGGCCGCCGCTCGCCCCATGCCCGCTACGCGAAACATTTGGCTACGTATTCCGCCGGCGATCGGTTTGATCACACGGCCGCCGCCGGCTTTGTGAAACTTTGGGGGCTGCCCTACGAGCGGCTGACATGAAAAAGCAGAAGACTTTGTCCCGTTCAACGCTCACCCGCGAGCTCGCGCAGTCGGCCCGGGACTTTTCTTATTCCCTGGCGGTGGACCACGAGCTGCTCTCCGCCGAGGTGCGCGTGAGCATGGCGCACGCCAACGCCCTGGCCAAGGCCGGGCTGATCACTCAAGAGGAAGCCAAGAAGCTCGTGGCCGGGCTGTGGGCCGTTCTGCGTAAATGGAAGGGCAAAGACGTTTCCGCCGCCGCGGGCGACTACGAGGACATTCACACCCTCGTGCAGTCGGAGCTGGAGCGCGAGGCTCCTGATGTGGCGCGCAAACTCCACGCCGGCCGCTCCCGCAACGACCTGGTGGTCACCTCCCTGCGCATCTATACGAAGGAGCGGCTCGAAGGCCTGAGCCGAGATCTGCGTTCCCTGCAGGAAGCGCTCATCGCGTGGGCCGGCCGCGAAGGCAAGGCGCGCATCCCCGGCTACACCCACTTGCAGCGGGCGCAGGTGATTTCGCTCGCGCATTACCTGCTCGCGCATGTCGAAATGTTCGAGCGCGACAAGACGCGCCTGGCGGACGCCGCGGAGCGCATGGACGAGATGCCCCTGGGCTCTGGAGCGCTCGCGGGCTCGACCCTGCCGCTCGACCGCGACTACCTGGCCCAACTCCTGGGCTTCAAGCGTGTGTCCGCCAATTCGCTCGACGCGGTCTCGGACCGCGACTTCGTGGTCGAGGTGCTGGCGGCACTCGCGCTCAACGCGGTGCATCTGTCACGTCTGGCTGAGGACCTCATTTTATGGAGTTCCTCGGAGTTCGGGTTCCTCGACACCGACGACGCCTACACAACCGGCTCAAGCCTCATGCCGCAGAAGAAAAATCCGGATCTCCTGGAGCTCGTGCGCGGCCGCGCGAGTAAAATGATCGGGGCACTCACGAGCGCGCTGGCTCTGCTGAAGGGCCTGCCGCTGGCGTACAACCGGGATCTTCAGGAAGACAAAGTCATTTTGTTTCCCTCGCTGCGCGAGGCCTCGCAGTCCCTGCGGATGGTCGCTGAACTGGCGGGCCACCTGCGCCTGCGCAAGGACGCCACCGAGCGCGCCACACGAGACTCTTTCTTCTTCGCCACCGACCTCGTGGACGAGCTCGTGCGCCGGGGAGTGGCCTTTGCCGACGCGCACCGGGACGTGGGGCGCCTGTGCGCGGACGCGCGCAGCCGTTCAAGACAGCTTTCCGATTACTCGGCCAAGGAGCTCGCGCGATTTTCCAAAGCGTTCGGCGGCTGGGTGGCGAACGTGCTGCGTCCCGAGGGGGCGCTTGAGCGAAAGCAAACAGCCGGCAGCCCGAATCCCAAGCAAACGGCCCGCGCCCTCAAGGAGTGGGCTAGGCGGCTGGCCGCCGAGGAAAAAGCCGCGCTCGCGCACCGCGCTCATGAGCGCGCCGTTTTGAAGGGGCGGGCAAGGTGATCCACGACTTTCAATATAAAGGAAACGACTTCTACTGCGAGCAGGTGCGCATCGAGGACATTGCGGACCAGGTGGGGACCCCTGTCTACGTGTACAGCTACAAGATCCTCACCGAGCACCTCCTGAAACTCCAGAAGGCGTTCCGCAAGGTTCGCCCGCTCATCTGCTTTTCGATGAAGGCCAATGAGAACCTTGCCCTGGCGCGGGCGCTCGTGAAGCTCGGCGCCGGCCTGGACATCGTCTCGGGTGGGGAGCTCTTTCGGGCGCTTGCGGCGGGCTGCCCGCCGAGCCGCATCGTCTATGCCGGCGTGGGCAAGACCGAACGCGAGATCCGCGAAGCCATCCGCGCGGGAATCCTGCTTTTTAACGTCGAGTCGGTGCCGGAGCTTGCGGTGATCGACACCCTGGCCCGCCGCGCGGGGAAGAAAGTGAAGGTCTCGCTGCGCATCAACCCCGACGTGGCGGCCCGCACCCACGAGTACGTCAAGACGGCCGAGAAGGAAAGCAAGTTTGGCATTGATTTTGACACGGCGCGCCTGGCGTTCACGAAGAAGTTCGCTTACCCGAACGTCGTCCTGGCGGGTGTGCACGTGCACATCGGCTCGCAGATCACGGAGCCGGCCCCCTTTGTGAACGCGTTCCGCAAGGTGCTCATCTTTCTGGCCATGCTCGAGCGGGAAGGCCACCGCGTGCGCTACTTGAATCTCGGCGGCGGTCTGGGCATCATTTACCGCGACGAAAAGCCTCAGACGCCCAAGGAGTTCGCGCGCCGCGTGGTGCCCATCCTGCGCGGCAGGTCGTATCGCGTCATCCTGGAGCCGGGGCGATTTATCGTGGGCAACGCGGGCGTCTTCGTGACGCGCGTGCTCTACGTCAAGCGCACCCCCGCCAAGTCCTTCGCCATCGTGGACGGCGGCATGAACGACCTGTTGCGCCCGAGCCTGTACAACGCCTACCACACGGTCTGCGCGGCGCGCCGACGCGAGGACGGCCGTCTCGTGAAAGCGGACGTGGTGGGGCCGATCTGCGAGTCGGGAGATTTTCTGGCCCGCGACCGGCTCATGCGCGAGCCCAGCCCCGGCGACGTGCTCGCGATCCTGGGGGCGGGCGCTTACGGGTTCAGCATGGCGAGCAACTACAACGCGCGGCCGCGCGCGGCCGAGGTGCTCGTGCGCGGCAAGCGCTTCGAGGTGATCCGCCGCCGCGAGTCGTACCGGGACCTGGTGCGGGGCGAGCGCATCCCCGCATATCTCAGATGAGAAAGATCCCCGGAGCTTGAGACGGGGATAACCGGGTAGGGTCATGCCGACGAGTCATAAAATCGCGTTCCATAAATTGCAGGCCACGGGCAACGACTTCGTGGTGCTCGACAACCGCAGGCTCGCCGTCAAGGGCCGCAAGGACTTCACGCGCCGCGCCTGCGCCCGCCGCCTGGGCGTCGGGGCGGACGGCGCGCTCTTTCTCGAGCGCTCCCGGCGCGCGGATTACAAGATGCGCATCTTCAACCCGGACGGCAGTGAGGCGGAGATGTGCGCGAACGGGATTCGCTGCATTGCGCTTTATGCGCACCGCGTGCTCGGCTACGGCCGCTCGCAGACCGTCGAGACGCTCGCGGGCGCCATCAGCGTCAAGGTCTTGCGATTCGATCGCGCCGGGCGGGAGGCCGTGCTCAAGGTGGGTTTGCCGGAGCCGCGCGACTACCGGTCGCTGTCGCGCCTGATGGCGGGCGGCCAGTCGTTTCCCTTTTACTTCGTCGAAGTGGGGGTGCCGCACGCCGTGATTTTCCGCGAAGACCTACAGCGTTTCCCCGTGGAGCGCGTGGCGCCCCTGATCCGCCGCCACGAGCACTTCAAGCCGCGCGGCACCAACGTCAACTTCGTGAAGGTCACGGGTCACTCGCGCATCCGCGTGCGCACCTTCGAGCGGGGAGTCGAGGCAGAAACCCTGGCCTGCGGCACCGGCTCGACGGCCTCGGCCATCGTGAGCGTGTTGGCCGGGCACTGCAAGCCCCCGGTCACCGTGGAAACCCAGGGCGGGGAGGAGCTTCAAATTTCCTTTGATTATGACCGCTTTCACGTTTATAACCTAAGTCTCGCCGGCAAGGCCCGGGGGGTCTTCCAGGGGGTTCTCCATGTTTGAAGGCTCGGGGGTGGCGCTGGTCACCCCGATGCGCAACGGCTCGGTGGATGAGAAGGCCATAGCCCGGCTGGTGGAATTCCAGCTCGGTATGGGCACCGACGTGCTGATTCCCTGCGGCACCACCGGCGAGGCCGCCACCCTGAGCCATGAGGAGCACGAGCACGTCATCGAGCTTGTGGTCGGCCTGGTGAAGGGCCGTGTCCCGGTGCTGGCCGGCGCGGGCTCCAACGCCACCACGGAGGCCCTGCGGCTCATCCGGTTTGCCAAGCGCGTGCGGGCCTCGGGCGTGCTGGTGGTGACGCCGTATTACAACAAGCCGACCCAGGAAGGCCTCTATCAGCACTACGCGTTCCTCGCCGCCCGCGTGGACATTCCCTTCGTGTTGTACAATGTCCCCGGCCGCACGGGCATCTCCATCGCGCCCGAGACTGTGGCGCGGCTCAGTAAGATTCCCAACATCGTGGCCGTCAAAGAAGCGAGCGGATCGGTGCAGCAAACGCAAGACATCCTGGCGTCCTGCGACCTCACCGTGCTTTCGGGGGAAGACGCGCTCACCCTTCCCTTGATGTCGGTGGGCGCGAAAGGCGCCATCTCGGTCGTGGCAAACGTGGACCCCAAGCGCCAGGCAGCCATGATTGACGCGGCGCTGGCCGGGCGCTGGGAGGAGGCGCGATCGGTGCACTATGAACTCCTGCCTCTTGCGAAGGGCTTGTTTGTGGAGACGAATCCAATTCCGGTGAAGGCCGCGCTGGCCATGATGAAAAAAATAGGTCCCGAGTTGCGCTTGCCGCTCACGCCCTTGTCGGCGGAGAAGCAAAAAGGGCTGCGCGAGACGCTGAAGAAAGCGGGGCTCTTGTGAGCCGCAAAGTGCGGGTCGCCATTGCGGGAGCCCGCGGGCGCATGGGCGCCACCCTGCTCGCCCTGGCTTGCCGGGATCCCCGCCTGGAAGTGGCGGGGGCCTTCGAGCGCCCGGATCATCCGGACGTGGGCCGTCTGCTCTCGGAACTCTCGGGCCTGCCGCTGGACGGCCTGCGCCTCGAAGGCAGGGCCTCAGCCCTGCTGCGGGCCTGTGACGTGGTGATCGATTTCACGACGCCGCAGGCGACGCTGGAGCACGTGCGCTCGGCCGTGCAGGCGCGCCGCTCGATGGTCATCGGGACGACGGGCCTCACACGCTCGGCTGAGAGCGAGCTGGCCCGGGCGGCCAGGCGCATCGGCATTGTCAAAGCGCCCAACATGAGCCGGGGCGTGAACGTTCTGTTCGCTCTCGTGGAGCAAGCAGCCAGCCTGCTCGCGGCCGACTGCGACGTGGAGATCGTCGAGATTCATCACCGCAATAAAAAGGATGCGCCCAGCGGCACCGCCTTGGAGCTGGCGCGCCGGGTGGCGCGCGCCCGGGGCGTGGACCTCGCGCGAGTGTCCGTGCACGGCCGCTGGGGGATGACGGGCGAGCGCAAGCCGGGCACGATCGGCATCCACGCCGTGCGCGGCGGGGACGTGGTGGGCGAACACACGGTTTCATTTTTGGCGGACGGGGAGCGGCTCGATTTCACGCATCGGGCCTCGAGCCGCGAGGCGTTCGCGCGCGGGGCCCTGGCCGCCGCCCAGTTTGTAGCCGCTAGGAAGAGGGGTCTTTATTCAATGGAAGACGTATTGCTCAGAGGGAGCAAGCAGATCGAGAAGGGGACATGACTGGTTGTTCATGACTCTCTTGTCATGCGGATCGGTTGTCTTTAAAAGTTCACGCTTGGCTCGGACTTATAGCTTTCGGAGCGTTAGGTTAGAGCATTGGGATTCAAGCCGGGTTTAAATCGATTAAGATCCCCGGAGCTTGAGACGGAGATATCCTGGTAGCTGAGATAACCAAGTCACGCAAATCGGTTGTCTTTAAAAGTTCACGCTTGGCTCGGACTTATAGCTTTCGGAGCGTTAGGTTAGAGCATTGGGATTCAAGCCGGGTTTAAATCGATGGAGGAAGCCATGAGAAAAAGAATGATCTTGTTGCTCGGGGTGGCGGTGTGCGTGACGGGCTTGGGGTGTTCCCGCAAGGTCCTGACACCTTTGCCCACCCACGACCAGGTGATGATCTATGAGCGGCCCTATGATTACGTCTATCTTCGCGTGATCGAAGCGGTGCAGAACACGCCGAACTGGGAAATCTACCAAACGGATCACAGGATGGGCATCGTGCGGGCGCTGTCGCTCAATTTCAACGACCCGTTGAACTCTGACAAGCGAGTTGCCACCTTCATCGTGCGCCGGCTGGGCCGGCGCACGACCTCGGTGTCCTTCGCGCCGGAGAGCAATCAGGTGATCGGCGGCGAGGCTCTTCTCAAGACGATCGAACTGCACATGAGCCGCCCGCCCTTCGACGGCTACCGCGCGCTGCGCACCAACACGCCTCCTACACAGACGGCGGAGCGCCAGGCGGCGGCCGCGTTGGAAGTCTCCCAAACGGTGCCGCCGGCGCTGCAGGCTCCGGCCGCCGGCATGGCCGGCGCGCCGCCCGAAATCCAGGCGGCGATGCAAAAGGCCCAGGCGCAGGGCCAGCCGGCCCCGGGGCAGGTTCCCGCAACGTGACACCCCTAACGCTAAAGGTACCAGGTACCTTTACTCAGGCTAACCTGGCACCTTGCAAGCTAAAGGTACCTGGTACCTTTAGTTGCCATGTCTGAAATCGTGGCGCGCGGCATCCGCGTGCACAATCTGAAATCCATCGACGTGCGCGTGCCCTACGGAAGGCTGGTCGCGGTGACCGGCGTGTCGGGCTCGGGCAAGTCGTCTCTGGCTTTCGACACCTTCTACGCGGAAGGCCAGCGCCGATACGTCGAAAGCCTGTCCTCCTACGTGCGGCAGTTTCTGGAGCGCATGGAGAGGCCCGACCTGGATTTCATCTCAGGCATTCTCCCCGCCATTGCCATCGAA
>CAZPNG010000341.1:0-8654 GCA_964587845.1 uncultured bacterium
GGCGGGGCGAGCAGAACCCCGAGCGCAGACAGGACCATCCCGCACCAGAGGATGCGGCCTGCTCCGTGCCTGCCCTTACGCTGTTTGCCGTACGCTGCCTTGCTCATTGCCTTCATCGCTCCCTTCTCAAGTCTACCCGGCGGCCCAGTCCCCGCGTCTTGCTGTCGCAAGACAGCAGCGGGGGCCGCCGGGCAGTGCCTAGCTGTCTCCTCGCTTCTTCTCTCCTGCCTGAATCCCTTTAATCCATCTGCTCAACATGCTCATCCCCCGGGCCTCCGCGCGCCGCCGCGCTTGGTCCTGAAGTCCACGGACCGCGACTCGGACTTGTTCGGCGGCGTGGCGGCGTCAATCGTGCGCACCTTGTCCACGTACCGGGTGTCGCTGTCCAGACACTCCGTGGCGCGCTGGCACTCACCTAGATCGCAGTCGTAGGTCGTCGCCGGGATGCAATGGTTCGTGAATTCCGCTCCCGGGTCCACGCACAGCTCGAGATAGACGTCGCAGGCGTCAAACGTGACCGCCAGATGGTTTTTCTCCCCAAACCTGGCCCACTTGCGGCCCTGAATGTTTCCGTAGAAGGTCACGTCGTGTTCCTTGCGGACCGCCGAGAACTCGCCGCTGGGGCTGTCGCCCGAACCCGAACTCTTCGAGATCCGGATCGCGTGTCCGCAAGCCGTCGGGGCCGGATGTCCATCCGAACCGATCCGATCCAAGTCCGCGTCCACGCAATTCTCGGTCCGGGTGTTCGGCAGGGGCCCGAGAATGTCGGGGTGATCGGCGAACGGCGCGGTCTGGTCGTCAGGGTCCTTGGGAATCTGCCACTCGATCACAGCGGTACGCTCATCGATTTGCGCCACCGTGTCCGTGTTATCCCTGTTGTCAATTTTATCGTCGGCATTGCAGTCGCGGTTGCCTACCATGCCGCCCAGCGCCTGCTCTTTGCACGCCACATGGATGAGTTCGACGGGCGGAGGCCCGGTTCTGTCGATGACTTCCACGATGATCATCGCGCTCACGGACTTCATGTCCGGATCGTTGGCATTTTGCCGGTCGCGCGCGGTAAACGTGAAGCGGTACTCGCCGACGGGCTTGAAACCGCTCGCAAATCGGCACTCGAGCTCCCCGTCCTCGCCGTCAAACTGGCAGCCCGTGGGCACGCCGGCGCGGTCCTGGGTCTGGCCCGGCAGCCGGTGGGTGATCGAGAACGTAAGCTCATCGTCGTCCAGGTCTGCAGCCAGCATCTTTGCGGGGAACTCCTCATCGTCATCGCCGTCGTCAATCGCCTGAATCTTGAATCCCTCGGCCACCGTGTCGCCGGTGCCCAGGAGGAACGCCGCATCTGGATCCACACGCGGCGCGAGGTTCTTACCCGTGATGACGTGATCCGCGGGCTCAACCGGCTTCTGGAACAAGCTCTTCACATTCTCGATGTGCAGCTTGTCGCGATCGGGGCCGCTGCCGACCTTGGCCTTCACCGTCACGTCGAAGCGAAGCTGAACCACCTTGCCGCCTGCCAGAAGCTCCGCGGACAACGGCGCTTCGTCTGGGCCGCTCGTCTTGAGCTCGTAGTTGGCGGTTGTCTCGGCGCTTGCTTCGTCGAGCTCCCGGTCGAAGGTCACTTCCACGAGCTTGCCGTCTTCGGAATCCGGGTCGCCGGAGATGTCGATGTTGCGCACCGCACTCACCACGGCAGGCGGCTGGGCCGAGGGGTCCTCTCCAATCGTGAACGTGGCCGGATTGGGATCCTGGAGATTTCCCGCCAAATCTCTCTGGTTTGCGATGGTGATTTGATCCTGGCCCGGAATGACCGGGTCCTCAAGGGTCACGCGGATCGTCAATCCATCCGCCAAGAGTTCAGCGTCTACCACCGTATTGCCCGGAATCGAGAAGTTCCCAAGGATTTCAGCCAGGCCCTCCCGGATGCGCTCGGAGAAGACAATGATGACCGCCGTCCCGTCCGGCTCTCCCGCAAGGTCCTGTCTCACCGATACAATGGTCGGCCGCGTCGTGTCCGCCGGGTCTGCAGCCAGCGCTTTCACATCCGGATTCGGGTTCTGAAGATTGCCCGCCAGGTCTTTCTGGTCCTTGATCTCGACAAAGTCCGTGCCCGGAACCACCACATCCTGGAATGTCACCCGCACGGTCTTGCCATCGGCTTGAAGCTCCGCATCATCGGCCGCGTCAAACGGGCCGCCCAGCGCCTGCCCAATCCCAAACTTTGTCTCATCTTCCGCCAAGGCCTGCCTCATGATCTCTGAGAACAAAACATCCACCTTGTGCCCTGTCGGATCGGCCGTGAGATTCTGCGTGACAGAGACAATCGTCGGACGGACCGTGTCTGAGGGATCTGTCGCCACCTGTTTCTTGTCGGGATTGGGAGTTTGAACGTTGCCCGCAACGTCCTTTTGATCGCGAACCTCCACGAAGTCCCGGCCTGGCTCCACGACGTCGGCAAACGTCACGCGGATGGTCTTCCCATCCGCCAAAAGAACCGCGTCATCAGCCGGATCAAACGGACCCAGCTCGGGCCCAAGGCCGAACTTTGCCGGGTCCTCCGCCAGCGTCTGGCGCATCTCTTCGGAGAATAGGACATCGACCATGTGCCCCGTGGGATCGGCCGTGAGATTTTGCGTGACGGAAACCAGCGTGGGCGGAATCCGCTCGAGGGGCGTGATTACAAAATTGGTCACCGGCACCATCGGGTTGCGCGCCAAGTCCTTGAAATCGCTCGCTGTGAGGGTGTGGTTCTGCGGGTCGATCTCGAAAGCGTACGTGACGACGAAGAGGGTCGGATCCTGGTCATCCTGGACGGCCGACACGAAGGGCTGGCTGTTCACCATGGCCACGCCCGGGTCGGGCCGCATGGGCTCCGAGAAAGTGAGCACCAATGTCTTTCCATCCTCATCCAGGACCGTGTCATGAATGGCCGACAGGAGCGTAGGGGCCTCGAAATCAAACTTCCAGTTGATGTTCAAGCCGGAATCGATGGAATCGCGCGCCTCGATCTCAGAGCCCGTGAAGGGCTCCTGGGCTTCGGGGCCGGCGTTGGAGTCTTTCACGTCGACGAAGCGCACGTCCTGGGTCGCCGCCTGGGCGAAGATGAATTCGAATTGATCGGCCTCATCAGTGTCGTCGTCATCCTCACTCGCGCGCAGCGTGAGCACATCACCCTGGTTGTTCGGATCCGTGCCCTTCAGAATGAGGTTTTGCGAGATGTTGTACCGCTCACCGGAGGTGAAGGTGAGCTGGCTCCCGCCGGAGGTGGCTTCGAAGGAGGCGGCGTCGAAGCCGTCGAGGAAGGCCACGCCCTCGGGAGAAACGTTGAGAATCTTCAGCGTGTTCCATCCCTCGCCGCCGCTCACCACGGCCTGCGGGACATCGGCGTTGAAGGTGAAAGTGGAGCCCCCCGTCACGACTCCGGCGCTGGCCGCGTTGTCCCAGGTTCCGGAAATCGACCAGGCGGAGGTTCCCGCCTGCAACTCATCCTCGGCGCGGTTCCATGTGACGTCCCCGACGATGACGGCGGAACTGCCCGCCTGGAAGCTGAAGCGCGCGTCTGAGCCCGCAGTGCCCAGGTCCATGAGTCCCGCCGTGATGGCGTGGCCGAAGGTCCTGAGGTCCAGACTGCGGCCCTGCCCTCCGGAGACCAGCTCGGATGAAGCCGAGAGCGTGCCGGCGATGTCGAGATCGCCCGTCATTTCTACGAGGAGCGACGCGCCGCCGGTGTATAAATGCAGTTTGAGGTCCTGGGCCTGCAGCACAGCGGGGTCGGTACGGTACAGGACCGCGCCGTTGACTCCCGCCGCAAGCGTGAGCTTCGCCAGGGGCGGCAGGAGAGGCAGCCCGTAAGTTCCGCCCTCGGTTGCGGAAATCTCAAAGGTGGACACCTGCACCGCACTGCCCGCATCGAACGTGAGCTGATCCGGTGTGCCGGTCAGGCTGGGCGCCCACGTCAGGTTGGCAGGCGTCGCACCCTCGTCCACCGTGCCGCCTTTCACGCTGAGGTTCCCCTCCACCCCCACATCGGTGAGGAGCGTGGTCGCCTTGCCAGCAAACGCGAGTTCCAAGTGATGGAAGAAGGAAGAGAGATCCAGACCGCCCGCCACGGTAAGAGCGCCGTCACTGGTCAAGCGGACTGTGGACGTGCCGGCCGCGAAGCCCCCTGCAGCCCCCACCGTGAAGTCCCCTTGCACGACGAACACCGCATCCTGCGCGAGCACCTTCCCGTTCGGGCCGATCACGACGTCTCCATCCACCGTCACGCCCACCGCCTGACCGGCTGCGAGATCGAGGGAACCTGACTGCACAGAGAGGTTCCCCTTCGCGCTGACCGCGGCAGCAAGCAGGAAGGAATCTTGCGGGTCGGCTGCGGCAATCTCCAGCGTGCCGTAGGTGCCCACTTGAACAGTGATTGGATCTGCGGCGCCGTCGGAGTCGCCGAAGTAGCGGATGACCGAATCGATGTCCGTCGTGGTGAGCGTGCCCGCCGTAAGGGGTGTGCCGGAACCGTGTGCCAGGATCGTGCCGTCGTTCTCGAGCGTTTGCGCAACGACCATGGGCTGCCCGTTCAAGTTCACGGAAGCATCCGCCTCGATCGTGAGGGCCTGAATCGAAACCGGGGTCCTCAGGATCGGATCATTGGCTGTGTCCGGCACCACGACCGAGTCCGTCACCACCGGCACCGTTTTCGGGTCCCAGTTTGCGGCCGTGTCCCAATCACTCGAGACCGCACCGGTCCACGTGACCGCGCAGCCGCCGAAGCACCAGTTCAAGTTGTTGCCCGAATCTGTGGAGTCGGCGGCACGGATCACGAGGCCAGGAGTGGCGTCGGAATCCGCAACGTCCACGAAGGAAACCGCGTTTGAGCCCGTGTTCTCAAGCTCCCACGCAGAGCCCGGCACCGAACTGCGCAAGACGATGCGGCCAGTGTTCATGCCGGTTAGCTCTAGGCTCCCGATCACGTGCCGATCGCCCTCCGCAAAGGTCAGCGCGGACGGCGCGTCCTGGTCGATGAGGTTCGCGGCGCTAAGCGCGTCGGTGAAGCGCACGCCCTGCGCTGATGGGTTCTCAACGCGCAACCTGCCGAAGGCGAGGCCGCCGGAGGTGACATCCTGTCCGCCTGCCAGGCCCTTCAGGGTGACGGTCGAGCCGGCTGAGCCGAACGTGCGGGTGCCCGGCTCCGAGGAATCCCAATTTCCAGACAGAGCGACGCTCGTGTTCTGAGCCAGGAAGTTGCGGGCGCCCGAGGAATCGGAGCCCCCGAAAGCATCGTTCCAAAGGAAGCTCCCGCCAATATCCAGGGTGGTGGCTTTTGTAGCCGTATCCAGAGTCACCTCGCCGCTTGCGGGCGCGAAGAGGAGAAGATCCCCGAGGACCCTCAGGAGCCCGGCTTCGGGTTGATGCGTGCCCCGCAGGCCGTCGGATGCAGCAAACCCGATTGCCCCAACCGTGTACGTGATCGTGCTGGGCACGGTGATCAGCTCGTTGGCTTCATCCGCCTGGAAGAGAACCAGGTAGTTGGGAAGGTTGATCACAGCCGTGTTGATGACCGCCAAACTCTCGCGCAGGGCGAACACATTCCCGGCATCTGCCACGGTCCCTGCCTGCAAGAGTTGGCCGGCAATCCCGATCTTGACCGGCCCAAGCGCCGTGACGCTCGCCACTCCCGACTCAAGCTGGAGGGTTCCGAGGATCGTGAGCGTTCCCTCTGTCGCCAGCGGGCTTGCCAGCGTGTAGGACACGCCGTCGATGAAGGTCACCGCCGCGAAACGCGATTCCTCGACCCTGCCCAGGCCCTCGAAGCGCACTTCAGACGTGCCCGGCTCGAAGCCGTCCGGCACGGTGTCCGCGTCAAGATCCGTTTCATCTTTCCAGTCGCCCAAGACACGCAGGATCGAAGCGTTCGCCAGCAAGCGGCCGCCGGCCAGAAGCACGTCCTCCTCGACGGTCACCCCAAAGCCCGACGCCGTCGTGTCGAGCGAGCCTTTCTGCACTTCCAGGGAGCCCTGGGCCGTCAGGGCTCCCGCGAGCGCATAGCTGTCTCCTTCCTCAGAATCATCCGAGCCTATCGTAAGCTTTCCATAAGTTCCCTTCTCAACCGTCACCGTGTCGCCGGCGCCATTGGCCAAGCCGGTATAAGCAATCAGAGACGCGGCGTTGCCGGTCTCAAGTAAGCCCGCTTGGATCGGCTGCGCTGCGCCGCTCGCGAGGATCGTGCCGTCATTGAGCAGGCGGCCCGTCACCTCCATCGACAATTCGTTCAAGTCCAAGGTCGCGCCGCTTGCGATCGTGAGCTGGACAATCAGGACAGGGCTCGCCAGGACCGGGTCATTGGCCGTGTCCGGAATCTCCACGCCGCCATCCGGCGTCGGAACCTCCAGGACGTCCCAGTTCTCGGGCGTGTCCCAGTCGGTGGACACGGCGCCCGTCCAGATGAAGAACCGGGGCGGAACGATCAGCGTGGTGTCCGAAAACTCAGAGGTCAGGGTGTCGCGGCCCTGAAGACCGGTGGCGTTCACCGTGGCCGTCAAGACGTGACCGGACAATGCGTCCTCGGGGGCCACGCGGTACTCCCACGGGATCACGCCGAGATCCGTGTCGGGCGCAAGGAGTGTCGCCAATCCCAGGAAGACGCGCCCTTCTTCTCCGGCCGGCCGGTCGCGGTAGATGTCGAGCGCCGGTGCGAAGCCGCCGAGGGCGATGGGAATCGTTCCCATGAGGGTCAAGCCGCGCAGCTCAGTCACATCGGGCCGCGCAAGGCCGAGGTTCCCGCCGTTTTGAAGATGAATGCCTTTGAGAGCGTTTTCGAAGATGCCGTTCTCGCGGATGAGGACGATCGCCTCCGGCCCCTCCACCAGGACACCGTGCCCCGCGTTGTGCCCGATGGCGTTCGCCTCCCCGGCGCCGCCTCCGATCAACGTTCGCGCAATCAAAGTGCCCACCGCGCCGCTCTTCACATGAACGCCGCTCGCCGCGTTACCGATGTCAGCAGGATCAACCGTCTCCTCTTTGTCCGGCAAATCGCCCGCGCCGATGAAGTTTGATTTCAGGGTGAGCAGAGCCTGACCGAGGAGCCCCGGGGCGGAGACCGCATCGAGCAGCACGCCGTCCTTGCCATTGAAGCCGATGCGGTTCGATTCCAGCTCGACGGTCGGCACGGCGCTCGGGGAGACCGCAGCCCCTACAAGGATGAGGACGCCCTCTTCGTCGTTTCCAGCATTGCCGAGGGAGCGCGTGACGCCGATCGAGTTTCCGAGGAGCTGGACGTCGCCGCCGCGAACCACTATGCCCTGGCGGTTCCTGCCGATCTCATTGCCTTTGCCGTCCGCGAGTCCGCCCAAGGCGCCGGTGACCTCATCGAGGAAAATGCCCGCTTGCGAGTTGCCCACGTCGGTACCGTCCGGCAGGATGCCGAAAAGACTGCCCTCGACGCCGATGGCGCCCGGCTTGCGCGCATAGAGCCCGTGGCGCGCGTTGAAGCCGCAAATGTTCGCGCCCTCATCGGTGCCGTCTCCAAAGGTCAGGCGAGCGCCGTCCAGGACTTGCACGCCGTCGCCCAGGTTCCCCACGTTCAAGACGGTGCCCGCACTGGGCAGGTGCACGCCGAAGAGGTTGCCGAGGAAGACGGCGTCGGTATCGTCGCCGGACACCTGCGCGCCGGCCTCGCGGTTAAAGCCGAAGACGTTGTCCGGGCCGACGACAGCGGTCGAAGCTCCCAAAACCCGCAGGCCCACGCCCGTGCTGCCCTCGCCGTTGCCAAAGTTCTCCCCTGCCTCGGCGGTGCCGAACCGGTTGCCCGCGATCAGGGCCTGGGCCGCGGCCCCCATGTGCAAGCCGCTCCCTTTGTTAAAGCCCATGACGTTCCCCTGCTCGGGTTCGTTGCCGCCGATAAGGGTGCCCGCCAGCGTGCCCTCCAGCAGGATGCCGTTTTTAAGGTTCGCAATGTTCGCGCCCGCGGGCGTCACACCGATGAAATTGCCCTGAGCCTTCAGGGTCGCTTCATCGAGCGCCGCAATGCCGTTGACGCACAGGCCCAGGACACTCCCCGTGACCGTGGCCGACGCGCCCGTGCCCCGCACCTCCACGCAGTTTCCGAAGTTGCGCACGGAGAGCCGATCGATCGTGATATTCCCGGCCGTGACCGCCAAACCGCTTGCGATTGAGCGGTCCCCGCCGTCGACCAGCGGGCCTGCTCCCTCGCCGCTCAACACCATGCCGCGCTCGTCCATGTCGGGCAACGGGGCACCCACGCGAATGACCGTTTCCTGCCCTTCAGGGAAAACTTCCGGATCGAACGTGACGCGCGAGCCGGGAATGGAAAGGTTCAGCGCGCGGCGCAGCGACATCTCGCCCGTGCGCTCCTCATCGTTCGTGACGTTCACAATCAGCAAGAGAGGATCGATGGCTTCAAAGTAGCTCGCAAACCGCGAGGTGCGGCCGTGCGGGGGCACGTGCGTGTCCGCCACGGGAACCGTCTGCGTGGCGGTGAGCAGGGTACCGGTCGGCACGGGCTCCGGCAGCGTCACGGTAAACAGCTCGGCCGGATTGTGATTGGCGGGCGCCTGGCCCGAGCCCAGAAACTCGCGGCCCTGCGCCTCGGGGAAGTTCAGGTCCTCAGCAATCACCTTGAAGATTTCCACGGTGGCATTCGGAAA
>CAZPNG010000342.1:0-2760 GCA_964587845.1 uncultured bacterium
GACCGGCGCCTTCTTCAACTACAACCTGGCTCAAGCCTCCGGCCTTGACGCCTCCCTCTTCTACGCGCAGTCCTTTTTGCTGGTGAAGTATCTGGTCGAGCGCTACAAGTTCCACGGCGTCAAAAAGCTCATGGATGCCTACGCTCACACCCAGGACATGCCCCGGGCGATCCGGGAGGTGTTCCTGGCGGAAGTTGCGACCCTGGAGAAGCGATGGCTGGAGTGGCTTCCGTCCCAGTTCTAGGAGGCGGGCGGGCGGACCTCGCGGCGGCGCATGTGCCCCTGGCCTTGATCGATCAAGCGGACACGACCTTTCTCGTGCGGCACGAGCTTGGCCATGAAGAGCTCGCCAAGAGCATCGCGCGCGAAGGTATCCTCGTGCCTGTGTGGCTGGCGCGCCGCTCGGGCCGCTTGGCGGTCTGCGATGGGTTTCGCCGGTTGTTTGCTGCGCGCGCCTGCCGCCTGGAGGAAATCCCCGCGATCGTCTGGAGCGGGGTCCTCGACGGTCGCCTGTGGCGCATGGTTCTGACCGAGAAAGCGGCGCAGGGGAATCTCGATCTCTTCGAGCGGGCGTTGTTGTTTGACAAGCTCCGTGCGTGCGGGGATGCCGATGCAGGGGAGCTCGCAGGAGACGGGGCCCGGGCCTTGGGGTTTCCCGTTGATCCGCGCCGAGTGGCGGAGATCCTCGCGGTGTTGGAGGTTCCGGGCCCGACGCGCGCGCGCTTGCTTGAGCTGGGGATCGCCCCGCGCGCTGTGCTGGCGTATGCGCACCAACTCCGGGGCCGGGAGGAAGCGTTTTTTTTCAGCCGGTACCTGCGGCTTCTGGGGTTTACCTCCACCGAGCTGGCGGAGTTCCTGGACGCCCTGGAAACGTTGAGGCGAACGCAAGAGCGCCCGATCTTGGAGCTCTTGGCGTCGTTCCAACCCAAAGCGGACGATCGGGCGGATGGCAAGGCGGCGGTGGGCCGCTTGCTGCGAGCGCTGCGCGAGGCGACGCAGCCCACGCTCCAGCGTGCCCGAGCACGCGTGGCTGAAGTGCGTAAGCGCTTGCGCCTGCCCAAGGGCGTGGCCTTGGAGGTCCCCGCTTCCTTTGAGCGCCCGGGTTTTCAGCTGACCCTCGATCTTGAGTCAAGGGGTGACTGGCAAGCGAAGAAGGCCTGGCTGGATGAGAAAGCCGCCGAGATTGAGGGGATGTTTGATGCGTTGCCGTAACGCTTTCCTCGCGCTGATTGCGGTGTCGGTTTTCGCCGGTGGACGGGGTGTGCCCGCGAGCGCCAACGAGCTCAGCGTCGAAGCGGTGTTCGACCGCCAGGAAATCACGATCGACGAGAACGTGAACATGTCGATTCGCATCACGGGCGCGCACCAAGTCGTCAAACGCCCGCCCGCCCTGCCTTCGATGAGCGGCTTTACGTCCTACTACACGGGGCGCGCCTCCCACTTCACGTTTTCGGGCGGCGCAAGCGAGAACACGACCGAGTTTAATTTTGTCCTCTTGCCGAAGGCGGCGGGGCGCTTCACCGTGCCGTCGATCGACGTGGAGGTGAACGAAACCATTTTCCGCACGGAGCCCATCGACCTCACGGTGCTCGCGGCCGGCGGCAAGACCGTGCGCCAGCCGCCCCAGGCCCCGGCAAGCTCGGTCACGAGCCAGTTCCCGGCCCCCTACGTGGCGGGCTCGCAGCCCACCGTGGGCGCGCCGTTCGTCACGGGTGCGGGTGAGGATGAGGAAATCTTCGTCAAGGCCTGGGTCAACAAGAACACGGCGTATTCCAATGAGCCGGTCATTCTCACCTATTCGATCTACACGCGGCGTGACACGCAGTTTGAAGGCTTCGAAGAGGAGCTCGTGGCCAACGGCTTCTGGCTCGAGGAGTTTCCGATGGGCCGTGAACTCGACCGGCAGGTGGTGCGCCTCGAGGGCCGCAAGTACCTGCGGGCCGACGTCAAAAAGGTGGCGCTCTTTGCCACCGCGCCGGGCGTGTATGCCGTCCAGCCGGGGTCCCTTCGCGTGGCGGTGGAAGCGCCGGGGCAGAACAGCGTCTTCGACGATTTCTTTAATGACCCGTTCTTTTCCGGGGGGTTCTTCCGCAGGCGCATCCCGAAGATTCTCATGACCGCGCCCCTCCAGATCACGGTGGCGCCGTTTCCCGAGGCGGGCAAGCCGGCCGGGTTTAACGGCGTCGTGGGGCAGTATCGCATGACGGTCACGGCCGACAAGCGCGCGGTCAAGGAAAACGAGCCGATCACGCTCACGATCGACCTGGAAGGCGAGGGGAACCTGGAGACCCTGGAGCGGCCGCAGATCCCCGAGCTGAAGAACGTTCAGGTCTACGACACCGACACCCGCACGCAGCTGGTCAAGCAGTCCGACCGTGTCTACGGGCGCAAGACCTTCGAGGTGGTATTGATTCCCCGCGAGGCCGGCGCGATCGAGCTGCCGCCGGTCCTGTTACCGTACTTCGATCCGTACCGCAAGGTGTATGAGACCCTGCGCGGCCCGGCGTTCACCTTTGAGGTCAAGCCCGGTGAGGCGGGTGAGCGCATGGACCGGCTGGGGCGGGCGCCTGAGCGCGAGGCCTTTGCCAAGAAAATCGAGAAGGAAGCCGAAGGCATTTACACCATCCTCACGGATCTAAAGAGCGTTCGCTCGAGGGACGCGCGCAGGCTGGCGGGTTCGGGGCTGGCTCTCTTGGACGCCGTGATGGCCCTCGCGGTGCTCGGACTGGCCGTTCGCCGGCGCTCGGCCCTGCTCCTGGA
>CAZPNG010000343.1:0-2779 GCA_964587845.1 uncultured bacterium
CAAGATCAACCTGGAAAGCGCTCGCGAGCTCGGACAACGGGCGCTCCTCACCGGTGTCGAGCGTTTTGCGCTCGAGGATTTCTACGGCGGCGGCAAGACGGCGTTCTTTGGGCTGGAGGAGCCCGCGCTTTACGCCAAGAACCTTCGTCTTTTCCGCATGGCCCATGCCCGGCGATCGGAGGTTGAGGGAACCCTCGATGCAGCTTCCCGAGAGCTGGCGAGACTTCAGTCTCGTCACTTGAACCCCGACTTACTTGAAGTCACGCGCGCGCTCGAGGGCTCCGGCCGCAAGGCGCGCGGCCTCATGGACCAGGCGGTCCTGGCGAGCGCCCTGGCCAAGAGGCACTTGGACTTAAACCTCGAGGACCCTCGCTCAACTGCCGGGTGGCCGAACATTGTTCGGGTTCTGGCGCTCAAGCGGCTGGACGCACAACTGAATCGTTTCGGAGAGCAGGCGCTCGCGGCCGAGAAGTCAGCTCTGCACAACCAGCTTAAGAAACGCCGGTCTGAAGGCGCCTTGGAGGCGCTCGAGAAATCGGCGGCCAAGCCCAAGTCAGATCGTGACCATCCGCTGCGGTTTCATGTCGAAACCTTCTGGCAGGCCGCCCGCCGCGCAGAGATTTCTTTTGAGAACTTCCCCGTCTTTCGCGCTTGGACCGCCCTGAAAGTCTTGAGCGAGGAAATCGATGCGGGAGGTCTCGGCGCTGAGCTCGGCGGCCTGACGCGCCGGCTGGAGCAGTCGCTCGCGCACACACAGGCCGAGCGCACGCTGCTTCGCGTGTCGCGAACCCTGGCGCTGTTCAAAGCGTTTCTCGCGCTCGAACTCACCCGCGAACAGATGGACGCCTACCGGCGCGGCGAGGTACTCAGGAATCTCGCTGACGTGAATCGTGCTCTGGCGTCATTGCGAGCGAGCGCAGCGAGCGAAGCAATCTCGGCGAAGGCCTTCGATCGCCACCTTCGGCTGCTCACGGCTTTCTACCGCGTGGCCGGCCTGCGCGACCGCGTCTTTGCCAAGAAGATGGTCTCCGCTCTCCTTCAGCGCCGGGCCAAGGAAGCAGCTCTTGTGGCTGGAGGGTTTCACGCGGAGGGCGTGGCCCAGGCCTTGCGCGAGCAAAACATCGCCGTCACGGTGCTCACGCCCGTCTTTACGGTGGAAAAGCAGGACCTTTACCTCGAGCGAATGCTCGGGCGCACGCCTTTCTCCTGGCAGGCGCGGCCCGCCTCCCAGCATCACCTGGCAGTCGCTCTGGCGGCATCCGGAGTGAGCTTGCCCGGTGGCGAGCCGCAGCAGGTTTACACCGAGCACCTGATTGCGGGGGCGGCACAGGCCGCGGGTTCCGCTTCGGCCCAACTCGTAAACGGGGTCAACCGCCGGCTCAAACGTGTGTGGCGGGAGAGAGCGTTTTCGGAGCCGCTCGTTCTGGAACGGCTGGACCCGGATGCCGTCGTGATTCGCAAAGGAGCGAGCCGCCTGCGCTATCGGCCCGGAAAAACTCCGGTCCTGCTTTCAGTCTCGCGCGGCGCCTCGCGCCTCGCGGCTACGCGCAGCACACCCCCCAAGAAGCGCAAAATGACTCCCCGCGCCTTGCGCCGCCGGTTGGGACCCCTCGAGTACCAGGGCTATGCGCTGCGACAGATGATCGAGCGCTTCGCCTCCGGCGAAGCCGCTGGGAAGGCCATTTATCAAGTGGCGTGGCTGGACGCGCGCCGCGGAAACTTCGCCTCGGCCGTCAAGACCCTCTATGCCATTCCGGAAAGCCAGAAGCCTGAATTCGTCACCGGTGCGTTCGATATCGCCGCGCAACAACTCGGGCGCGGCTTGAAAGACGAAGGTCTTCGCACCCTCGCGCACGCCATGGAAACGGCGCGCGAGGCGCTCGCCGATCCCATGGCGGAGGCCGCCCCCATCCTTTCGACCCTGCTTCTCGCGGCGGCAGTGGCCTTGCGCCAAAAGGACCGCGACAGTCGGGCCCAGGGCCTGGCGATCTACCGCGAGGCGCGCGCCTACGTGGAGGGGCTCGGAGAGGACGATGCCGCGGAGCTTCGAAAAGACGCCGAGCGCTTGGAGTTCATCAGGACGTGGCTGCGGATCGGCCGGCCGCGGCTTGCCTACAAGGTGGTCCAGGAGATTGGGGCGAGTCAAAAGACTTTGAAGCATTCCGGACTGATGATGATTGCCGGATCGGTGGCGGGCCGGGTGAAGATGGCCACGAGAAGCATGGCCAAAAGATACTCGCAGCTTGCGCTCAAGTGCCTCGAGGAGGCCGAGGGCTTGCTGGCCGAGGTCGAGGCGCCTCCTGTCCTGGCGCAGGTTCAAACATGGACTCAGAGCGGGGCGATCCGGCTGCGTCTCAAGCTTCCCCGCGCAAAGAGCACCTTGGGGAAAGCCCTGAAGGCGGCGCGCTCCGAAGACTTGCCGGAACTTGCGCGCGGCCCAGCGCTCCTGGGCATGGCGCGCGTGATGATCGGGCACGACGCAACGCGCGCGCAGGGCCTTGCGCTGCTCCAGGAGGTCAGAGGAATCTTGGCGGGGGAGTCGCTGCCGGACGGCGAGCGGGCGTCTCTCGCGATCGAGATCCTGAAGCTGGAGCACGATCTCAAGCTGCCTGCAGCCGACCGCTCCCCCCAAGGCGAAGGTTTGTTTTATGACGAGATGAGGCAGGTGATGGATGTGGAGGAAGAGAATCGGCTGAGCAAGCGGTGGCTAAACTTTCTCGCTGAACTGGGCGATCACAAAACGATCCTCAAGAAAGCCCGTTCGGTGAAGATGTTCGTG
>CAZPNG010000344.1:0-6284 GCA_964587845.1 uncultured bacterium
AGCCCCCCGGCAGAGCCTCCTGCTTCCACAAGCTCATCTTAATTAAGACTCTTTAAGCCGATTGATGCCCGTTTTACTTCCCCAGGAGACCCTCACATAAATACCACGTGTGATTATAGTTAGAGATAAAATGGGCGTGAGCGGCTATTGAAAACTTCTAAATCGGACCAAATTGGTCTGAGTTATGCTACAATTCAATTGGCTTTGTTAGAGGTGAAACCATGCGCCTGACGACGAAAACCGAATACGGCTTGGTCTGCTTGATTCACATGGCACGCCACCCGTCTGCCGACCTTGTCAACCTGAGGCAACTCGTCAAGCTGGAGCATTTTTCCATCACGTACCTGCAGAAAATATTCCAGAAGCTTGCAGATTCCAACATCGTGAGCTCCCAAAAAGGCAAGCAGGGCGGTTATGCGCTCGCTCGCGATCCCGCCCGAATCACCTTGAAGGAAATCATCGAGGCGCTTGAGGGGCGAACCTTCGATGTTTTCTGCACACCGCAGGTGCGCGAGAGGATCATCTGCAACCACCTCTCGCTCTGCGGCATCAGCCCCGTCTGGAACAAGACGAAGGAACTCTTGGATACCTTTTACAGCTCTGTGACGCTCGCGAAGTTGGCGGAGGACCCGGCGAAGGCCGTCTCGCAGCCCATCGCCGCGGCCTCCTAGTCTGACCCCAGGAGAACTTCATGGACCCCGTAGAAAAACTCATCAACCAGGGCTACAAGTACGGATTCGTCACCCCGATTGAAACCGACGCCATCCCCGCCGGTTTAAATGAGGACGTGATCCGCCTCATCTCCCAGAAGAAAAACGAGCCCGCGTTCATGCTGGAGTGGCGCCTGCGCGCTTACCGCCGGTGGCTCGACATGGAAGAGCCGCGCTGGCCCCATGTGCAGTACCCGCCGATCGACTACCAGCGCTACATTTACTACGCGGCGCCGAAGATGAAGAAGCAGCTCAACAGTCTCGAAGAGGTCGATCGCGAGCTTTTGGACACCTTCGAGAAGCTCGGCATTCCGCTGGAAGAGCAAAAGCGCCTCGCGGGCGTCGCTGTGGACGCGGTGTTCGACAGCGTTTCCGTGGCGACCACCTTTAAAGAGAAACTCAGGGAGATGGGCGTCATCTTCTGCTCTTTTTCCGAAGCGGTTCGGGAGCACCCGGATCTCGTGCGCCAGTACCTGGGCTCCGTCGTTCCGTATGCGGACAACTACTTCGCAACGTTGAACTCCGCAGTCTTCAGCGACGGCTCCTTTTGTTATATTCCCAAGGGGGTGCGCTGTCCCATGGAGCTGTCCACCTACTTTCGCATCAACACGGCCGGGTCCGGGCAGTTTGAACGCACACTCATCATCGCGGACGAGGGCAGCTACGTTTCATATCTTGAAGGGTGCACCGCACCGGTGCGGGACGAAAACCAGCTTCACGCGGCGGTGGTGGAGTTGGTGGCCCTGGACAATGCCCAGATCAAGTACTCGACCGTGCAAAACTGGTACGCGGGCACGGCCGATGGCAAGGGCGGGATCTATAACTTTGTCACCAAACGCGGCAAGTGCCTCGGACGAAACTCCAAGATCTCCTGGACCCAGGTGGAGACGGGCTCCGCAATCACCTGGAAGTACCCCAGCGTGATCCTGCAAGGCGACAACTCGGTGGGGGAGTTTTACTCGGCGGCGCTCACGAATAATCACCAGCAGGCGGACACGGGGACCAAAATGATCCACATCGGAAAAAACACGCGAAGCACCATCATCTCCAAGGGCATTTCCTCGCGATTCGGGCGAAACACCTACCGGGGCTTGGTGAAGGTCTTGCCGAAGGCCGAGAACGCCCGCAACTACACGCAATGCGATTCGCTCCTGATCGGCTCGAATTGCAATGCCAATACGTTTCCTTATATCGAGGTCAAGAATAAGTCCGCGCGCGTGGACCACGAGGCCTCCACGTCCAAGATCAGCGAGGACCAGCTTTTCTACTGCAAGCAACGCGGCATTTCGCCCGAGAATGCGATCTCCATGATCGTGAACGGCTTTTGCAAGCAAGTGTTCCGCAACCTGCCCATGGAGTTTGCCGTCGAGGCCACGAAGCTACTGGACATCAGCCTGGAAGGAAGCGTGGGGTAATGGGCGCGCAGCCGATGCTTCTGGAAGTCGCGAATCTTCACGTGTCCGTGGAGGGCCATGAGATCCTCAAGGGCGTGAGCCTCGCGGTGCGGGAAGGGGAGATGCACGCCATCATGGGCCCGAACGGCTCCGGCAAGAGCACCTTCACCCAGGTCCTGGCCGGCAATCCGGCCTTTACAGTGACGGAGGGCACCGCGCTGTATCGGGGCCGCAACCTCCTGGACATGAAGCCGGAGGCCCGGGCGCGCGAGGGCCTCTTTCTGGCCTTTCAATATCCCGTCGAGATCGCGGGCCTGACAAACAGCTATTTCCTGAAAGCGGCTCTGAACGCCATTCGCGCCCACCGCGGCGAGGAAGAGCTTGATGCAGTGGAATTCCTGAAGTTTCTCGAGGAGAAGCTCAAGCTCGTCGAGGTGGACAAAAGTTTTGTCCAACGCCCGGTCAACGAGGGCTTTTCGGGGGGCGAGAAGAAGCGCAACGAGATCCTCCAGATGGCCGTCCTGGAGCCCAAACTGGCGATTTTGGATGAAACCGATTCCGGCCTCGACATCGATGCCCTGAAAGTCGTTGCCTCGGGCGTCAACACGCTTCGCCGGCCCGAGCGTTCGGTGGTCATCGTGACCCACTACCAAAGACTTCTCAACTACATCACGCCGGATTATGTTCACGTGCTCGTCGACGGGCGCATCGCAAGGTCGGGCGACAAGACCCTGGCCCTGGAGCTGGAGAAGCGCGGCTATGACTGGATTACCGAGGAGCGTGCGGGGGCTCCCGCCGCAAGCCTCCCATGACCGCTCCGGCGCACGGCAGGGCCGGCACGCAGCGTTACCTCGAGGCCTTTGAGCGCTTTGCGTCCACTCGCCATGAACCTGCCTGGCTTTCCCCGCTTCGGCACGCCGCGATCGCGCATTTCGCCCACGTGGGTTTCCCCTCGACCCGCCTCGAAGACTGGCGGTACACCGACGTAACACCCATCGCGGAGTTCCCGCTCCACGCGGACCCCCCGCATCCCCCCAAGCTTTCAGCCGAGGAGCTGGCGCGCCATACGCCGCTCATAAGCGCCTGGCACCGGCTGGTGTTCGTGAACGGCATTTTCGATCGCTCGCTTTCAGATCTCAGCCATTTGCCCAAGGAGGTCCGCGTCGAGAGTCTCGCGGAAGCCGCGGCGAAGGACGGGGCGTTGATCGAAGCCTCACTGGGCCGATCGGCCGCATCGTCGAATGCCTTCACCGCCCTGAACGCGGCTTTTTTTAAGGATGGCGCTTATGTCCTCGTGCCTCGGGGGATTTGCCTTCAGCAACCGATCCATCTCGTGTTCCTCTCGGATCATCCCGACGGACACCTGCTTGTGCAGGTTCGCAATGTCCTGGAGGTCGAGGGAGACAGCAGGGCCGTAGTTCTTGAAAGCTATGTCTCTCGCGGCCAGGGCGGTTCCTTCACGAGCGCCGTGAGCGACGTCTCGGTGGGGGAAGGCGGGCACCTCGTCCACTGCAAGGTTCAGCAAGAGGCCTCGGGCGCCTACCACATGGCTTCAACCGTGGCGCGGCTTGCAGCGGGCAGCACATTTGCATCCACGTCGGTCGCCGTCGGCGCCAAGCTGGCCCGTAACAGTCTCACGGTGGCCTTGGGCGGTGAAGGAGCGCGCTGCGACTTGAGCGGCCTGTATCTTGCCACGGGGCGCCAGCACCTTGACACGCAAACCCACGTGCGCCATGAAAGTCCTCACACGGCCAGCCGGCAGCTGTACAAGGGAATCCTGGATGGCGAGGCCACAGCGGTCTTCAACGGCAAGGTCGTGGTAGACAAAGGCGCCCAAAAGACAGACGCCGATCAAGTGAACAAGAATCTGCTGCTCTCGCCCCTCGCGACCGTTGATACGCGCCCGCAGCTCGAAATCTACGCTGACGATGTTCGGTGCACGCATGGAGCCGCCGTGGGCCAGCTCTCTTCGGAGGCGGTCTTCTATCTCAAGAGCCGCGGCCTGGCCGACAGCGCGGCGCGCAGCCTGCTCACCTACGGATTCGCCAGGGAAGTGGTCGATAAAATCCCCTTGGAGCCGGTGACCAGGCAGCTGGACACACTCCTGGCCGAACGCTTTCGCCAGGTGGCGGGATGAGGGCGAGCGCGGTGAAACTTCCCAAGCAAGAACAGGGCGGCGGCAAGCTGGATGTGGAAGTCCTGCGCAAAGATTTCCCCATCCTCAAAGAGAAAGTGCACGGCCGGCCGTTGACCTACCTCGACAATGCGGCCACGACGCAAAAGCCGCGTCAGGTCCTGGATGCGCTGATGCACTATTACAGCACCTCCAACGCGAACATTCACCGCGGGGTGCACACCTTGAGCGAACGGGCCACCGCGGCCTATGAGGCCGCCCGCGCTGGCGTGCAACACTTCCTAAACGCTCCCAAGCCCGGCGAAATCATCTTCGTGCGCGGAGCCACAGAGGGAATTAACCTCGTGGCCCAAAGTTTCGGCAAGACCTTTCTGAAGCCAGGGGATGAGATTCTCATCTCCGTCTTGGAGCACCACTCCAACATCGTGCCCTGGCAGATCCTCTGCACTCAAACCGGCGCGACACTGCGCGTGATCCCTTGCAATGACCGAGGGGAACTCCTGCTCGATGAGTTCGAAAAGCTCTTGACCGATCGCACGCGCCTGGTCTCGGTCAGCTACGTGTCGAACGCCATCGGCACCGTGAATCCCGTGAAAGAGATCGTCGCGCGCGCGCACGCGCGGGGCGCGAGGGTTTTGGTCGACGCCGCACAGGCTGCGCCCCACATGGCGATCGACGTCCAGGACCTGGACTGCGACTTTCTCGTCTTCTCGGGGCACAAGATGTACGGACCCACGGGAGTGGGGGTGGTCTATGGAAAGGCGAAGCACCTCGAGGCCATGCCGCCTTACCAGGGAGGCGGGGACATGATCAGCTCGGTGACCTTTGAACGCACGCAATACAACACCATTCCCTACAAGTTTGAGGCCGGCACTCCGAATATTTCAGGCGTGATCGGCTTGGGAGCCGCCGTGGAGTACGTCACGGCCGTCGGTCTCGATCAGATCACAGCCCATGAAACCGACCTTCTCGAGTACGCCACGCGGGTGGTCTCAGCAATCAAAGACGTGCGCTTGATCGGCACCGCCCGCCGCAAGGTATCCGTTCTGTCCTTTACAGTGGGCGCAATCCACGCGCACGACGTGGGAACCATCTTGGACCAGGAGGGCGTGGCCGTGCGCACCGGACACCACTGCGCCATGCCGCTCATGCAGCGCTTCGGCGTGGATGCCACGGTGCGGGCGTCTTTTGCGCTCTACAATACGCGCGGGGAAGTGGACGCTCTCGCCGCGGGCCTGCGCAGGACCCTCGAGGTCTTTGGCCGTGTCTGACCTGCGGGAGCTCTACCAGGAAATGATTCTCGAGCACAACAAGCAGCCGCGCAACTTCCGGGTCATGGCGGATGCCACCCACACGGCGGAAGGCTACAATCCGCTCTGCGGCGACCGGCTCAAGCTCTTTATGGCTGTCGATGGAGGCACCATCAAGGACATCAGCTTCCAAGGGTCCGGCTGCGCCATTTCAAAAGCTTCCGCCTCCATGATGACTGCCGCGTTGAAGGGGAAGACGACGGCTGAAGCCGAGGGGATCTTTGAAGCCTTTCACCACATGCTGGCGCCTACCCATTCGGGAACCCCGCGAGAGGACCGGCAGAAGGATTTGGGAAAGCTCACCGTGTTCTCAGGCGTCGGCGAGTTTCCCACCCGCGTGAAGTGCGCCACGCTGGCTTGGCACACCCTGCGCTCAGGCCTGAAGGGGGAGCCGCAGGCGGTCTCCACGGAGGAATAAGATGGAAGCGCGCGAGTGGATTACGTTGAAACGGGACATCGAGGCCGTCCAGATCCCGGACGGCACGTCCTTACCGCTTCGGGCCGGCTCGCAGGTGCGGCTCATGCAGGCGCTGGGCGGCTCGTTCACCGTGATCAGCGACGTGGGGTACATGGCCCGAATCGAGGGCAAGGATGCCGACGCGCTGGGTAAGGAGCCGCCCTCGGCCGGCCCAGCCCACCAGGCCGGCGAGGGCCAGACCCTCGAGCAGAAGGTCTGGACCCTCCTGAAGACCTGCTATGATCCCGAAATCCCGGTCAACATCGTGGACCTCGGCCT
>CAZPNG010000345.1:0-5119 GCA_964587845.1 uncultured bacterium
TAGAAGCCCGGCATGTCCACGACGTAACCGTGGAACAGGAAGAGCGCCTTGGCGCGCTCGACGCGGATGCGCCGCCGAACCTGCCGGCGGGCCCAGTCGAGACCCGTGAAAGACCCATCGGGCGCCTCCGCTGCCAGGAACGTTCCCAGATCCCGGTCGAGAAGCTGGCGAAGGTGTTCGAGGAGCGCGAGAAAATGACGAATCTGATGTTGAACGGCCGCTGCATCTCCTTGGAAAACATCGCGCAGGAGCCACACGTCCTGAGGATTTCGCAGCAAGCGCTCGATCAACCGGTTCATCAAGGGAATCCACTCGCGGGCGCGGTCTTCGTTGGCGAGCCAAGTCCGGATCTGCTGCTCGTAGCTCTCCTGGTGCTCCCGGTAGTACGCTCCGAGGAGAAAAGGCATATGCCTTTCAAGCTCCTCGGGCTCGATCGTCTCAAGCCGCGTTTCGAAGTACGCTCGCGCCCCCTCGGGGTCTTCCAGAATGAAATCCACCAGGTTCGTGCGCGTCTCAGTCCCGTCATGCCGGCGCACGATCAGCGCGTCGGGATGAGCCGCCGCATAGGAACGAAGGTCATCGAGGTACTGCGTGCTGCCCGTCCGCCCGGCGCGCTGCGCCAGGTCGCGCACCCCCTCTTCAGCATCCTCATAAAGACTGTCAAATCCGCTCCTCTCGAAACGGCGGTCATCGAGGGCCTTGAGAACAGCTTCGTTTTCAAGGTCCAGGCCGTCGAAAGCAATCTCACGCCGCAGGTCGAGGAATAGCTGCTCGAAGGCCGCCGAGCCGAGGCCTCCCTGGATTTCGGAAGCCGACTGCTTGGCCGAGCTCACCTCAGCCAACTGGACGGGGGTCCTTTGGTTGTGCCGAAAGTCATCCAAAAATGAGCGCGGCAAGACCTTGAGATCAT
The DNA here is from genome assembly GCA_964587845.1 of uncultured bacterium. Taxonomy (GTDB): domain Bacteria; phylum Omnitrophota; class Omnitrophia; order Omnitrophales; family CAZPNG01; genus CAZPNG01. Next base: position 911 of record CAZPNG010000345.1, read on the forward strand.
AGATGCGCATGCCGGACAAGCGCGTGCCCGGCCCGAAGTCGTCATGATGGGCAGGCATGTCGGCGCGAATGTGAAACACGGAGCCGGCCTCGCGTTCGATCAGCAAATCGACGACGTAATTGTGCTTCTTGTCCTGAGTAGCCCTGGCGATGAGAGGATAATCGGAAAGCTCCTCGGGAGCGGTCCCGCCACGGCGCGACTTGCCGCCCACCTGGTGCTCAGCCCCGGCCGGCAGGGGATTGGTGATGTGAATCACGCCCTCGATCATGGTTTTGTCCATGGCATAGACGCGGCGGACCAAGCTGTCCACCACGGCGACCCGCTTGCCGATCCGGCCCGAGCCGACAATGGAGGTCCCGCCGACAAAGGACCCGTAGAGTTCGCGTGAACCGTCCATGTTTAGATTTTCCGCAAGCTCCATTTCCAGGACCGGCGCTCCGTCTTGCTCGTACGCTTTGTTGGTAAAGATATCGTCCGCAATCGTGGCGCGGGCGGCCGACTGTCGCCCCTCAAACCGATCGCGCGCCTCCCGCTGTGCGCGGGCTCCTGCGACCGCCCGACTGAACGCGTCGTTTTCCACACCCAGCAGCACATCCGCACCGAGCATGTGGCCTTTGTAAGTAAAGCTGTCGAGACCTTCGGCCGGGCTCCCCAAAATCGTGCTCACTTCCTCAAGGAACGCGACCTCAGCGCCGGGCGCGTCCAGAAGCGCGTCGAAATCAACGTCGCGCAGAGAGTCACGCAGGGTGCGGTCCACCGCCACCCATGTGCCGGCTTGACCGTCGTACTGAAACGCGTTTTTGATCTTGATCGTCACGTGGTGGTACCGCTCTGCGCTCGCGATGTTTCGGGTTTGGACAAACGTGGTGTACTCGAAGCAGAACTCGCGGCCGTCTGCCGTGCGCACGCGCCTCTGGAGCTTCGTGCCGTAGCGGTGGTCGAGCTTCGCCATCTTGATCGCGCGCTGGACCGGCTCATTCACCACATTGACGCGCTCGTCGTAGGTGGCCTGGTTGTCCCCTGTGTCGCGCCACTCGGCCACGGACTGCCCTGCAATGAAATTGCCGTCCTGCAAGGCGCGGATGCGCCGCTCGGGATGCGCGCTGCGAAGGCTCCGGCGCCACGTCTGGTCGGTGCGGTAGAGGCGCTCGATGGCATCGTACATGCCGCGGACGTGCTGCTGGCCCTTCACGAGGTCGCGATCCTTGTAGTGGCGCGAGCGGCCCTTGTTGTAGACCACCGCGATGAAGAAGAATCCAAACAGCATGGAGTACACGAAAATCGTGCCGCCGATGAACACGGCGGCCGAGCCGAGGTACACCGAAGGAAAGATGGGATGCAGCAAGCCCACGAACGCAGGGATCGCGCCCGACACCAGCAGGACCACGAAAAGGCCGATGATGATTTTGGTTCGCTCGAGCTTCGCCGACTGGTCGATCTCGATGCCGCCCGCCGTGATTTCCTCAATCTGGGCGGCCGCGATCCACACAATGCGGTGCCGGTCGAGGCGCGAGCCGATTTTTTTCAAAACCGTTTCGGTCTTGTCATACAGATTCAGCAGCAGGATGGCCGTCGAGACGAAGAGCTCGACCACGAATTTGGCCTGCTCGCGCACCACGCGGGCGCCGCGGCCGGTGGCCAATCCCCCCAGGATCGCCAGAAGCAGGAACGGCAGGATTGCTGAGACGCCCACGCCGAAGTAAGACATCCAGTAGGCCGAGGACAGCGGCTCCAGCACCAGATTCAGGAATCCGTAGAAGCTCTTGTACAGAACCGTCGACCCGAGGGCGAGGAGCGAGCCCCCCACCAGCCAGCGCGAAAGGAATCCCCAGAAGACCTCCCTGTTGCGGAAAGTGTGGTAGACCCACCGCGGCAGCGTGATCCTTGTGAAGTGATCCCACGCATGTGCTGCTTGCGTCCAGGGCCCTTCCTTCCAATCGCCCTGGGGCGTGCGGAACAGATGGATGGCGTAGCCCACCGGATACAAGACAGCCAGACTGGCGGCGGCGATCCAAAACGCGGCGCTGCCAAAGTACGCCGGCAGCCCCAGGCAAGTCGCAACGGCGATGGCGACAACGGCATGCACCGCGACGCGGCCCACTCCCCTCACGCCCAGTCCCCGACTGATCTGGCTGGACGGTCCCCACAAGACCACCGCTGCAAGCGCAGCGAGCGCCGCCCAAACAACGACGACGCCCATCCAGGGAACGGTGATGCCCAGCGAGGCCATGAGCGTTGCCAGCGCCCCTGAGGAAAACACGCTCGCGCTCGATGCGGCAAAGATCTTGGGCAGGAAGATCTGAAGCAGGACGGGAGCCGCGCCGAGCAGGACTTCAATGACGTTCATCAGCACAGCAAGGCCCGAACGGCGGAAGATCTTAAGGAAGACGCCCGGCTGATCTTTCTGCCAGGTGAACACCATCGTGAAGAGCGCCACGCCTGCCAGGATCGGCAGACTCATCCACGCGGCTTGCGCGGCGGCCGCACCGGCCAGCACCTGGGCCGCGAAGACCGAGTGAACGCCGAAGGCGAGGCCGCCCGCCAGGCCCCATTTTACCGCGTAGCCCAAAAAGCTGTCGCCCGGAACGCTCGAGACGCGGTTGAAGGTGTTGGCAAAGCCGGTCGTGACCACGCGGGCCATCACGACGAGCGCGAGCCAGTAGAAGATGCCCGGCCAGGTGAGCAGGGCTCCCAGGCCGCCGAACGCGCCGACCGCGCCCCACGCCGCAAACTTGCCCGTCCAGGCGAGCACGAGCGCCGCGATCATCACCAAAACTCGCCCGAGGTTCGCCGGCTCGTAGTCCTCAAAGGTCTTGCGCTCCCCGGTAAACGAGAAGTAGGGGGTTTCGATCTCGGTGCGCTGGTCCCCGCCTTCGGCCCCCAACGCCTGCACGTGCTTGCGGTTGTCCTCGTGGTATCGGCTTGTGAAGATGGCACGAAGACTGGGCAGAATCATCTTCGGCGCAAAAACGAGAAAGAGCATCGCGGTGAAGAACACGCGGTTGGCCAGGGCGCGGTCCTTGGCCACGCCGAAGCCCGCCACGCGGTCCGCCAGCAACCCCATGATGAGCCAGAGGCCGAAGATCGAGTCGCCCATGACGCCGCGCAGGTTGAGCTCGAGCAGCATGCGTTCCGCCGGCGGCAGCACGTCGGGCGTGCGCACGATCTTCCACATCTCCTCCGTCGAAAGCCGCCGATAGATCCCGCGCGAGCGCAGGAAAAACTCCCAAGTGAGAGCGCCGCGCTTGGTGAAGTTCACGTGCGCGATGATGTCGCCTTCCTTCCAGCGCACGTCGCGCAACACGAAGAAGAGCTTGTTGGCGGGCGCGTCGTCTGAAATCTGCACGTCCTCGACGATCTTGGCGTGCACCTTGGACGATTCCGCAAAGTCGTGGGACAGGTAGTCCTGCTCGATCACCTCAAAGTAACTGACCAGCAGCACCCACCACATGAGGCGGATGTATGCCTTGCCAGAATAGTCGCCCGCCCCGAACTGCTCGGGGCGCGAGAGGATCTGGCGCGTGAAAAAGAGCCAGTCCTGCGCCCAGGCCTGGAAGCGGGTGTTGTAGTTGCGCGTGGCGTCGAAGAACGAGATGATCGGCTGATAGATGCCGAAGCGGTCGAGATTCAGGGCCTCGTAGGCGGCCTTGCGCGCCAGCTTCTTGAGCGTGCCCTGGGGGGCGAGCGTCTCGGGGTCCTTGGCCATCTTGAACTCCATGCGGTGATCCGGCTCCGCGCGCTTGCCGTCGCCCCGAAGGACCTCTTCCCACTCCCCCATCTCCGTGCCGTCGGGATTCAGCTTCTTTTTGACCAGGTAGAAGACGCCCTTCTGGAAATGGGGGTCCTCTTCGATGCGCTGCCAGGTTTGGCTCCCGTCAATCGTGACTGCGCCGCCCCCTGCCGCCTGGCGCGCCGTGGTCTTCACCGTGGAGGTGCCGTTGCGCTTGACGTCCAGCACCTCGGTGTACTTTCGGGTGATCTGCCAGAGCGCGCGGCCCTCGCGCGACACCTGTGGGAATCGGAAGACGTCCAGCCCGCCGTGCGCGTTTCGGTGAAGGAATTCCAAGACCGCAACCGGCGTGCCGTCGTGCGCGGCCCCGTCACGATGGACGCCGCCGTCCTGCTCGTGCGCGAGCGCCCCGCTCACGCTGTAGCCGCCCTGCACGCGCTCGCCGATACTCTGGCCGTCAAGGGTCGCCAGATATCCAC
>CAZPNG010000346.1:0-6585 GCA_964587845.1 uncultured bacterium
GCGGCACACGCCGTTTTTCAACGGTTACCGGCCTCAGTTTTACTTTCGCACGACCGACGTGACGGGGGTGGCGAAGCTTCCGGCGGGTGTGGAGATGGTGATGCCTGGGGACAACGTGCAGATTGAGGTGGAGTTGATCACGCCGATCGCCATGGAGAAAGACCTGCGTTTTGCCATCCGCGAGGGCGGCAAGACGGTCGGCGCAGGCGTCGTGGGCGAGATCCTCGCGTAGGAGTGCGAGCTGAGGAGCGATGACTACCGTCAAGGAAAAAGTTCGAATCAAGTTGCGCGCTTACGATCACAGGATCCTGGATCAATCCTGTGCCGAGATCGTGGAGACCGCCAAGCGCACGGGCGCGCGGGTGAGCGGGCCGATTCCGCTTCCCACCAAGCGCGAGCGTTTTACGGTGAACCGCGGGCCCACGATCGACAAGAAGTCGCGGGAGCAATTTGAAATCCGCACGCACAAGCGGCTCCTGGACATTTACGAGCCGACCGCCCGGACCGTGGATGCGCTCATGAAACTGGATCTTCCGGCGGGCGTGCACGTGGAGATTAAGCTATAAATGAACGGAGCCAGGTCAGTAAATAAGACCTGGCTCCGATGGATCGGGCGCCAGAGTTGGGCAGGGCGCCGGAAGGTATAAGGAACGGATCATGAAGATCGGTTTGTTGGGTCGAAAACTAGGCATGACGCGATTCTTCAGCGAAGAAGGCAAGGCCGTGCCGGTCACGGTGCTGGAGGTCGGCCCCTGCTGGGTGACGCAGCTCAAGACCCGCGAGGGGGACGGCTACACGGCCGTGCAGCTGGCGTTCGGGGAGCGCAAGCTCAAACGGACCCCCAAGGCGGAGATGGCGCGCTTTCAAAAGGCCGGCATTTCCGCGAAGCGGTTTTCCCGCGAGATCCGAACCGAGTCCGTGGAGGGGCTCGCCGTGGGGGATGAATTGAACGTCGGTCTTTTTTCGGTTGGCGACATCGTGGATGTCGAGGGCATTTCCATCGGGCGCGGGTTTCAAGGCGTGGTGAAGCGGCATCATTTCAAGGGCGGTGGAGCGAGCCACGGCTCGATGTTCGGCCGCGCGCCGGGATCGATCGGCTCTTCCTCCTGGCCGTCGCGCGTATTCAAGGGCTTGCGGGCGGCGGGACACATGGGCAATCACCGCACCACGGTGCAGAACTTGACCGTGGTGGATATCGACGAGCCAGAGAACCTTCTTGTCGTCAGGGGCCAGGTGCCGGGCTTCGAGGGCAGGTTTCTCACAGTGCGGTCTGCGGTGAAACGGCCGGCGAATAGCGTGTGGAAGGCCAAGCGCCATCAGGAGACGGGTGAGAAGCCGAAGGCGGCCGAGACTGAAACGGGCCCCGCCGGGAGCGCGGAGAAATCATGAGCGTGGGGGAACCCGTGACGACAAAGGTGGCGCCCGGGGCGGGGGAGGGTCGTCTTGAGGCGCCGTACCTGGCGAGCGAGTCGGGGGACAAGGACCGCACGATCGGGCTCGACGCCCGAGTCTTCGGCTCACCGGTCAACCGGCGGCTGCTTGAGATCATGCTGACGGCGTATGCGTCGGCCCGGCATCTGGGAACGCATTCCACCAAAACGCGCGGGGAAGTGCGGGGCGGCGGCCGAAAGCCGTGGAAGCAAAAAGGCACCGGACGGGCGCGGCATGCGTCGATCCGCTCGCCGCTGTGGCGCGGAGGCGCTGTGGTGTTCGGCCCGCGTCCGCGTTCCTATGCGCAGCGCATGCCGAAGGCCCTGCGGGCAGCGGCGCTGGTTTCGGCGCTCAGCCTCAAGCAGCGCGAAAAGAAGATCCGGGTGATCGACCGCATCTCACTCGATTCCCCCAAGACGCGCGCGTTCGCTCAAGTGCTCGAAACGCTGGGGCTCGCCGGCGAGCGGCGGATGCTGATCGTGGTTCAAACGTTCGATGTCACCTTGCGTCGAGCGACGTCCAACCTGCGGGACCAGTGCCGCATTGAGAAAGCGGCGGACGTGACGGCCGACGACATTCTTCGGCGGCAGTTGTTGGTGATTGAGAAGGACGCTTTGACGGAGTTAAAAGAACGGAGCCATGTCAGTAAAGAAGATCCGGCACCGATTGACACGACTCCCGATTTGGGCAGGGCCTCGAAGTGAAGAAGCATCCCATTGATTTGATTATCGCCCCCCTCATCACGGAGAAGGGGGCAAAGCAGGAAAAGCTGGGCAAGTATTTTTTCCGGGTCCGGCCGCAGGCCACCAAGGGGGAAATCCGGGAGGCCATTGAAAAGCTGTTCAATGTGCATGTCACTCGGGTGAACACGTCCATGGGCAGGCGCAAGTGGAAGCGCGTGCGGTACCGGGCCGGCCAAACGGCCTTGTGGAAGAAAGCCATCGTCACATTGAAGGAAGGCGAGAAAATAACCCTCGCGTGAGCAAATGACCATCCGAAAGCTTCGGCCTGTCACACCCTCGTCGCGTGGTACGGCGCTCCAGACGTTTACGGAGCTTACGACGGACCGGCCCTACAAGCCGCTCACCGAGCCGCGCCGGCGCACGGGCGGGCGCAACCACCATGGCCACCTGACGGCCAAGCACCGCGGGGGCGGGCATGACCGCAGGCTGAGGATCATTGACTTCAAGCGCCGCCGGCACGGGGTGGAAGCTGTTGTGAAGACGATCGAGTACGATCCCAACCGGTCGGCGCGCATTGCGCTGCTGGAGTATGCGGGCGGTGAAAAGGCCTACATGCTGGCGCCTGTCGGCTTGACGGTGGGCGAGAAGGTGATGAGTGGTCCGGAAGCGGAAGTGAAGGTGGGAAACCATCTCCCGCTCGCTCGGATCCCGGACGGGACGAACATCCACGCGATCGAGCTTATTCCGGGGCAGGGCAGCAAAATGGTGCGCTCGGCGGGCGCGGTGGCCCAGCTCATGGGCAAAGACGGTCCCTACGCTCACGTCAGACTGCCGTCGGGCGAGGTTCGCATGGTATCGCTTGCCTGCTTCGCCACGGTCGGGCAGTGCGGGAACCTCGACCATGAGAACGTTTGTGTGGGCAAGGCGGGCCGCATGCGCTGGTACGGCCGCCGTCCGCGGACCCGGGGCGTGGCCAAGAATCCCGTGGACCATCCCATGGGCGGCGGGCAGGGAAAGACCTCCGGCGGGCGGCATCCTTGCAGCGAGAAGGGCCAGCTCGCGAAAGGCCTGAAGACGCGCCGGCGCAGCAAGCCGAGCAATCGCTACATTATGAAGGACCGGAGGCTGTAAGCATGAGCCGTTCGAGGAGCAAGGGGGCGTACGTCGAGGACAAGCTGCTGATGAAAGTGCAGCGCGCGCAAATGACCAAGGACCGCAAGCCCATCCGGACCTGGTCGAGGCGCTCGACGGTGACGCCGGATTTCGTGGGCACGACCATCGCTATTTATAACGGGCGCAAGTTCTTGCCTGTCTTCGTTACCGAGAACATGGTGGGCCACAAGTTGGGCGAGTTCGCGCCCACACGCACGTTCAAGAAGCACAGCACCTCCCAGGACAAGGCGAAGCAGCTCGCCACGGCGCAGAAGTAATGGAAGCCAGAGCCGTCCTGAAATTCAAGCGGGTTTCGCCGCGCAAGATGCGGCTTGTGCTGGACACGATCCGCAGCCAGCCGGTGGCGACGGCGTTTGCGCGGCTTTCCGCCCTGCCGAAGCGGGCGGCCCGCATCGCGGAGGACCTGCTCAAGAGCGCCGTGGGAAATGCGCGCGTGTTGCGTATGAATGAGGAACGGCTCGTCGTAGCGAGTTGCCGGGCCGACAACGGTCCCATCATCAAGCGCTTCTTGCCTCGTGCCATGGGCCGCGCCTCCGACATCCACAAGCGCACCTCGCACGTGACCATCACGGTGGGGGAATCGGCAAAAGCCGTGCGGGGCGGCAAGCTTCCGCCGTCCCGGGCCGCTGCGGCCGAAGGCGGCAAGGCGGCTTCGAGGGCTCGTGCGGGTAAAAAAGCGGCTGCGGCCGCGGCGGGGGCTGCGTAGTGGGCCAGAAAGTTCATCCTTACGGGTTCAGACTGGGTTACATCCGGACCTGGAAGTCCAGATGGTTTGAGCCCAAGAAGTATGTCCAGCTTCTGCATGAAGACCTGCGGGTGCGCAAATTCGTGCACGAGGCGATGAAGTCCGCCGGCATCTCGTCGGTAGAAATCACGCGCTCCGCCGGGCGCATGCGCGTGCGTGTCCACGCGGCGCGTCCGGGCCTGGTGATCGGACGGCGCGGTCAGGAAATCGACCGCCTTCGGGAGGACCTCTCCAAGTTCACGACAAGCGAGGTATTCATCGACATTCAGGAAGTCAAGGTTCCCCAGATCGACGCGCAGCTTGTGGCCGAGAACGTGGCCATGCAGCTTGAGAAGCGCGTCTCCTTCCGCCGGGCTTTGAAGCGGGCCATGCAGCTCGCGATGAGCAAAGGCGCCGGGGGCATTAAAGTCCAGTGCAAGGGGCGGCTGGGGGGCTCGGAAATCGCCCGCCAGGAAGGATACAAGCAGGGTAAGGTTCCCCTGGGCACCCTTCGGGCCGATGTGGATTACGGGTTTTCTCAGGCGTTCACCACGTACGGCACGATCGGCGTGAAGGTCTGGATTTACAAAGGCGATATTCTCGTCAAGCAGAAGAAGAAGGAAGAAGAGGAACTGAGGGCGGCGAGCCGCATGGCGCGCGAAGGCGAGGCGCCAGCGCCTCAAACAGTTTCGGCGGCCCTCCCTTCAGCGGGCGAAGGGCGGAGCGGCGCATCTTCCTCCGCAACGTGAAGCGTCTAACACATGCCATTGATGCCCAAGCGGGTCAAATACAGGAAGCACCACCGGGGGCGGCGCACGGGAGTGGCCAAGGCGGGCTCGGCCCTCAACTTTGGAGACTTCGGACTGAAGGCCCTGGGGTGCGGGTGGTTGACAGCGATCCAAATGGAAGCGGCGCGCGTGGCGCTGACTCGCCAAATCAAGCGCGGCGGCAAAGTCTGGGTGCGCGTGTTCCCCGACAAGCCGTACACCAAGAAGCCCGCGGAGACCCGCATGGGGAAGGGCAAGGGAGCTGTGGAATATTACGTGTGCGTGATCAAGCCGGGTCGGATCTTGTTCGAGATGGCTGGCGTGCCGGAGGAGCTGGCCAGGCGGGCGCTTCGCCTTTGCGCCCACAAGCTGCCTTTCCCCACGCGCTTTGTGAGTCGCGAGAGAGTGGCCTGACATGAAGATCACGGAGGTCCGCCAACTGGGTCTCGAAGAGATTCGGGAAAAGCGGGAAGTTTTCAAGAAGGAGCTCTTCGGGTTAAGGGTTGCGGTGCGGACGGGAAAACTCGAGAAGAACCACCGGCTTCGTGATATGCGGCGCACGATCGCCCGCTTGTCGACCGTGGAGCGCGAACTTGAGGAAGCCCGCGAAACGAAAGGCAAAAAGAAATGACGGCCTGGGGCCCGTTCAAGCGTTCTGAAAAAGACAAGGAAAAGAAGCCCCCGGCTCCCGAGCCGGCCGGCACGACCGCGGAGCGTCCGGCGACCGAGGCTCCGCCGGTTCACAAGCCGAGCCCTTCGAGGCCGGTTTCCGCACCGGCCCGTCCTCAGCCGGCGAAGGTCGCAACGCCGAAGCAAGCGGCTCCTGGGGTCGCTCCCGCCCCTCCAGCGAAGGGAGGGGCTGTCTCCGAAAAGGGGAACGCCGCGCTCCACCGCCGCTCGCAGGTCGGGCTCGTGGTGAGCGGGAAGATGCAGCACACGGCGGTCGTCGTAGTGACGCGCCTGGCGCCCCACCCGCTCTATAAAAAGATCATGAAGTTTCGCAAGCGCTTCAAGGTTCATAACGAGGGCAATCTGGCGAAGGAAGGCGACCGGGTGCGCATGGTCGAGACCCGGCCCTTGTCGAAGGAAAAGCGCTGGCGCATCGTCGAAGTTCTGAAGGCGTAAGGTGACGGGAACGGAGCTCCGACCGCTTTGCTTCGCAAAGCGAAGCAGTCGGGGCACCGATTGACAGGGGGCCCGCCTCGGTTGGGCACCCCAAGACATAAGGAACGGATATGATCCAAATGCGGACGATTCTTGAAATTGCCGACAACAGCGGCGCCCGACGGGCTTCGATGATCAAAGTTATAGGGCGCGGCAACCGCCGCTTTGCCAACGTGGGCGACATCATCTCGGCGAACGTCAAGGAAGTCATCCCGCAAGGGGCCGTCAAGAAGGGCGAGGTCGTGCGGGCCGTGGTGGTGCGCACGCGCAGCCCCATCCGGCGGCCGGACGGGACGCAGGTGCGGTTCAACTCGAACGCCGTGGTCCTGATTGACGCCCAGAAAAACCCGCGTGGCACGCGTATCTTCGGGCCCGTGGCGCGCGAGCTGCGCGACCTGACGTTCACGAAAATCGTTTCGCTGGCGGAGCTGGTGGTTTAAAGTGAAGATTCGGCGCAACGACCAAGTCCTGGTGATTGCCGGCAAGGACCGCGGCAAGAAGGGAAAGGTCTTGAGGGTGCTTCATCGTTTCAGTTTCTTGTGCTGAAAAAGGTGGGAATCACAAAACTCTGCTTCTCGAAATGGGATCACTACACGATGGTTCGCGGCGCCCGCAAGGCTGGCGCAAGCCGGCGCGCGTATGC
>CAZPNG010000347.1:0-3052 GCA_964587845.1 uncultured bacterium
GGGCCCTGATGAGAGGGGCAAACAAAATCACCACGGCGGCCGCACCCAAAGCCGCGGCAAGGGCGGGGAACCTCTTTTTTGTCTTTCCGGAATGCTTGAAGTGGCGCGCGAGGAAGAGAGCGCACACAGCAGTCGCCGTGAGCCACGCGGAGCGCGAGTAGGTTAACACCAGAACCGACGCGCCCAACGCGAAGGCCCCCGTCATGATCCCGTGGGCCTTGCGGGACATGGGCGCGCAACTGGCCGCCAGCGCCACCGGAAGCACCGCCGCGAGATACCCGCCGAGAGCATTGGGGTGCCCCAGCGTGCCGCCCACCCGGAAGACCGTTTCTCCCGACATGGCGAACTCTTTCTCCATGTGCCGCTCGCCCAACGCCGCAAGCCCCAGGTTCCCGCCTGCAAGTTGCTGAGTCCACGCCAGGAGGCTCTCCACGATGAGGCCTGCCACCAGGCAGCGCAGGGCCAGGATGAGATCCTCCTCGGTTCGCATGTGGTTGGCGAGGTAAACGAACCAAAGCAAGCATTTCACCAAGCCCACGATCACAAACACCGACAGAATCTTGCTCGCCGCCACGTACACGGAGAACGTGCACCAGACAATGAAGCAAACCAGCAGGGACGCGCCGGACGGCCAGACGACCGTGTGGGCCTGCCGGCCCTTCAACAGGCGGATCAACCACGCGACGTACAGGAAAAAAATAAGGAAGTCGATCACGGAAATCCCCAGCCTAGGTGCGCCGAGGGGTACCTTGAGGGTGCCCATCGCGTAGCCCATGTCGAAGTGGAAGTCCACATTGATGGGGATCGCAAGAAACACGAGCGCGAGCAGAACGCGCTCGAAGCGGCCCGAGACAAATGCCGCCCACAGGATGGCGAACCCCACGGCGAGCGCCACAAGCCACTTGGTTTCAAGCATGCGCACGGCCGCAAGCACCGTGACCGCCAAGGCGGCCGCAACGGCGCCCGTGACAAAAAGACCTCGTTCTCCGCGCCTCCCGAGGCGCGGCAGCGAGAGGAAAGGCATCAAACGGGTTCCCAGGTGGCGACGATCTTGTCGATCTTGAGGTTGCGGTCCTCGCGGGTCACCGGATCGCGCTCGTCATTGAGGAAATCGATGGAAAGCACCGACTCGCCGGGCCGCACGACGGTCTCGATGGCGTACGTGGACCAGGCGTCGGTCCTGACCTCGGTACTCAGGATGCGCTTGCCGTTCCAGGAAACGACCATGTCGGGGCCGCGGCCATGCGCCCTAGTGCCGCTCGCCGTCACGGCAAACCGCACGCGCCCGGGAGGAAGTAAGAGCTGCTGAGCAATCGTGCCCCGGCCGAACAGCCCCCAGCCGCGCGTAATGCGCTTGCCGCGAGCGTACGTCCCCAACTCCGGCTCCCACACCAGGGAGCCTTCACTCGACTGAACCGGGCCCATGAGAACCGGAGATTGGTTCAGCAACACCAAAGCCCGCACGCTCTCCTCGGGGGCCTCGCCGGCTTTTTCCATTCTGGCCAGGAGGACATCGAGATGCCGGGCCAGCACATTGGAAGGATCCAGGGCCAAGCTCTGCGAGACGGCGGTCCCGGCCTCGGACGCCCGCCCTTGCTCCATCAGCAGGCGGGCCTGCTCGGCCACGTAGACGGCCTTGAGCTTCGGCTCCACCAGGTAGGCCGCCAGGTCGCGGGCCGTACGCTCGTCGCCCCGCCGAAGAGCGGTGACGACCAGCCCCACATGGGCTTCGGCGTTGCCGGGCTCAAGCTCACGGGCCACGCGGAACGCCGCCTCGGCGAGCGGCAGATTGCGCCTGGAGGCACTCGCCGCCCGGCCCATGGCGACATACGTTTCGGCGCGGTCCAAGGAGCCGAATTGGGACGGGAAAAACCCGAAGGGATTCGCCAGGCCCGCAGCGCGCCTAAACGCGTCGGCCGCCGCCCGCGCCTCCCCCCTCTCGAGGCTGATCTCTCCGCGCGTCTTCCAATACAAAGGGTTCGATGGGTCGCCTGCGAGGGCACGTTCAACCCACCGGTCCGCGGACCGCAAGCGGCCCAGTTCCCGGTCGAGCAGCGCCAGCTCATGCGCGCCCAGACTGTCCCAGCGAGCGCGCGCCAGGACACGGCGCCACACCCGCGCAGCTTCTTGTAAGGTGATGCGCCTGCGCGCTCCGCGCTCACGGCCTGCGCGCAGCGTGAGGCTCTGGGCCAATCCCCGGTGAGCTTCCCAGCGGTTGGGCGCGAACTCAACCGCCCGACGGTCGGCCAGTGCCGCCGCCGCCCCGCGGACCTCGCCCCGCAGCACGCGCCCCCAAGCCGAGGAAACCTCGGAGGCCAGGAGCGTGCCGAACGCGGGAACCCCCAACACCAGAACGAGAATGCCGGCGGCCGCGAGGACCCAACGGGTTGCACGCCGCCGGGAGGGGGGGATCCCCACCGCCACCGCGCGCAAGGGAGATGGGTCGGCATGATACGAAACGCCGCAGGCCAGGCCCGCCAAGACAGCCACGTGAAACGTCACGGCAGGAATATGCCAGGGCAAATCGACGAGCCCATGAAAGAGCACCGCTGCAAGCCCCGCGAAGGCCCCCAGGGCGAGCGCGCGTTTCCACGCCGTGCGGCTTCGGCGAGCGAGCCGCATGATCCGCCCCATCAGAGCCAACGCCGCGACAGCCGTCAGGGTGAGTCCCACGAGGCCCAGTTCCGCCAAAAGCTGCAGGTAATCGTTGTGTGCAAAGTTCACGAGCCGGTAGAGCCCCGGCGGGCGATGGGTGGGAAACGTGAGGAGATAACTCCCAAATCCATGCCCGAAAAACGGGTTTTCCTGCGCCAGGCTCCAGGTCCCCACCCACAGTTCGATGCGTTGGGCGACCGACAGGTCTTCTGTCCCCTCGAGAATGGACAACGCGCGCGCCAGGATGGCGGGCCGGCTTGCGATGAACGCCACGCCTGCCGCGACGGCGGCTAGACCCAAGACCCTGCGCACCGTCCACACGGATCTGCTTGCGGCGCGAAGACCCAAGAACCCCGTCAGGACGGCTGAGGCGAGAAGACTGAGCCACGCCCCGCGA
>CAZPNG010000348.1:0-11923 GCA_964587845.1 uncultured bacterium
GGCCCTCTCGTCACGGCGCCTTGCGGGTTCGCAGAGGAGGACACAGCTGCGAGCGATGCAGAAACTGCGAAACCCAGCCATCGCGCCCGCCGCTCGCTCGCGGAAATCCGCGCCAAGTGGAGCGAAAGCCACGGAGAGAGTTCGGGAGGCCGCTTCCGCGCCAAGCTTGAGGAAGCCAGGGCAAAAGCAGCGGCCACGAAAGCCGACGCCGACAGCCCATCGCCCCCGACGTCCACATTCTCCGGCGCCGACACGGACTCCTCCGCATCCTCTTCAGCGTCTTCATCCGAACGCACGTCCTTCGCCGAACTCGCCGCCGAACTTAAAGAGCGGTCCGAGGCCTCTTCTATTCAATACGACAGCGAGGAGGAGGAAGAGGAGAAAGACAAGGATAAGAAGAAAAAAGATGACGAGGCCGAAGAGGAGTCGGAAGCGGAGAGCGAGGAACCGGACGAAACCGAAGATACGTCTCTGCTCGAATGGGTCGATGAGGCGCAAAACGAGGCTGCTTCCAAAGCAGCCGGGCCGGATGGTGAAGGGCCGCCCGGCTTGGCCGGCAAAGGCAAGGGCTTCGATGTGACCGGGGAGGAAGGCTTCGCAGAAGACTTGGCTGACCTTGCAGATCCCTTTTCGCAGGAGGGCGAGGACGCCGCGCGCGGGCCGAACGCCGAGCGGGGATTGATGGATTGGTATGAATCGGAGATTAAAGAAGGCGGGGCCGAGGGCCAGGACGAAAATGCTGGACCCCCCGGAAAGTCTCAGGGCGGCGGACCGGACGGCTTGGAGGGTGAGTTCCCGGAGGGGTCGGGAGAGTTCGAAGGGTCTGAGGAGGATGAAGAGGGCCGCAGAGCAGGAGGCCCGTCTCAGTCGCAGTTTGGAGGCGCAACCGGCGGACCGGGTGGCGCAGCGGGTGGCCCCGCAAAAGCAGGAGGTGGCCCGGGGGCCGAGGGCCAAGGTGGATCCCCATTCGAATTCGTAGCTAAGTTCTTCGGCCAGGGCAGCCCATCGGGCGGCGCAGGTCAACCCGGCGACGCGGGCGCCGGAGGACCCGGATCCGGGCCCGGCGCAGTGGGCGGAGAGTCCGGAACAGGTCTCGGCGACTTCAGCCCGAAATTTTTCGGCCAGAGCGGAGAGTTTCCGCTGGCTCAACTTTCAGGCGGGGCCCAGGGCGCAGCCCCCGGAACAGGCGCGCGGGGAGCTGGCGGGCCGGGACAGAATGCGGGTGCGAGCCCTGCGGGAGCCGGAGGAGCCAGAGGTCCAGAAGACGTTCCGCAATTCAATTTTCCGAAGATTCCCGGATTGGGAAGCGCAGCCGACAGTCCCCAAGGCGCTGTGGGAGCAGCAGCGCCCGGCGCCGGCGGACCAGGCGCTTTTCCCGGGGGGCCGAGGGGGGGGAGCGAAGGGGGAGTACCGCAGTTCAACTTCCCCAGATTCGGCCCGGGCGGAGCATCCTCTCAGGCCGGAGGACCGCAGGGCGGCGGAGCAGGACCGGCAGCGGGCGGGCCAGGCAATTTTCCTGCAGGGCCGGGAGGCAATGCGCCTCAATTCAGTTTTCCCAAGATCGGGCCGGGCGGCGCGGCAGGTCCGACCGCGGGCTCATCGGCAGGCGCCCCGGACGGTGCCGCTCCGAGAGCCGGAGGCGCGCCGGGCGAAGCAACACCCGGAGGAGGTCCGCAATTCAACTTTCCGAAATTCGGTCCCGGCGCCGGGCCCGGAACACAGGGAGCACAAGCATCCGCATTTTTCGGACAGGGGTTCGCCCCGCCTGCAGGTCAAGGCGCACCCGGGCCGGGTGGAGCTCCCGGCTTTGCAGGCGCCCAGGCAGGCGGCCCCGGCTCGTTCGGGGACATTGCCAGGACTGTCGGCGCAGCTCCAAGCTTAGCCCCCCAGGGCGGGGGCACAGGTCCGGCGGCAGGCGGAGGCGGCATTGCTCCGCCTTCAGGTTTCACAGGGGGAAGCGCGCCTGCGCCGCCTTCCGGAGGCGGAACCGCTCCGGCTCCACCCTCCGGCGGCGATTATTCAGCGCCACCCCCCGGTGCTTATTCAGCTCCCCCAGGTGGGGGCGCACCCCCTCCTCCGCCCCCTGCTGGCGCACCCCCCCCTCCTCCGCCTCCTCAGTAGGCTCTTTACGGCCCCTCTCATACTATAAATTGTTATATGGTGCACTTGAAAAATGGCCATTTATCGTGAATACTTTGTAATAGATACGCGACGGGACGTCGCGATCCCGCTGTGACAAGGATGATGAACCTTTCAACAAAAGGAGCTAAGCCAATGCAAAGAAAAGCCGCCCTCCGAAGAACTGTGTCTCTCATTTTGGGCTTGAGTGGTGTGATGATTCTCTCTCAAGTCCCCACTTCACTGGCAGGGCCCGGTGGCGGAGGCCGCGGAGACGGGGGTGGCGGACAAGGAGGCGGAGGCCAACACGGAGGAGGCGCGCAGCAAGGCGGAGGCGCTCAACGCGGCGGAGGCGCGCAACACGGCGGAGGCGCGCAGCAAGGCGGAGGCGCTCAACGCGGCGGAGGCGCGCAACACGGCGGAGGCGCCAAGCACGCCGGCATGGGTGGTCAGCACGGCGGACCCGGCGGCGCTCAACAAGGCGCAATGGGTGGCCAGCATGGAGGCCCGGGCGGCGCACACCAGGGTGGATCCGGAGACCGCAAAGGATTCGGTGGGGCCCAAGGCGCAGGCGCCGGTCAGCAAGGCGGCGTTGGCCTCGGGCGTCAGGGCGGCCAAAACGGCGGATTCGGCGGCGGGCAGCAGGGCGCTGCGGGCGGACGGCAAGGTTTCGGTGGAGCTCAAGGCGGAGGCGCAGGCCAGCAGGAGGGTTCGAGCCTCGGGCGCCAAGCGAGCCAGAACAGCAGCAGCGATCGTTCCGGTCTGAATCCTCCCGGCGCAGCAGGCGGAGCGGGAGCAGGCGCGGCGTGGACCGACAACCCCAACAAAACCGATAATCCTCCCGGAGCCATCGGAGGCAAAGGCACCGATTGGGGCAATTCTTCCGGGGCATCCGGTGAGTCCAGCGAGTCCAGTGACTCCGGCGAGTCCAGCGACTTCAGCGAGTCCAGCGACTCTAGTGAGTCCGGCGACTCCAGTGAAGGATCCGGCTTTCAGCATGCCGAGAAGTATCAAATGAAGGAGAACTTCAAACAGAAAGCGGACAGAAATCAGGACGGGGTTCTCGACAAGGTCGAGATGAATCGCGCCAAGAAAATCATGTCCGAGCGCTTTGGGTCCAATCCCCCCGGGAAAGCCGGCGGGGCGGGCGCGGGAGCCGCGTGGACCGACAACCCGAGCACGACTGACAATCCTCCGGGAGCGTTCGGTGGTAAGGGAACCGATTGGGGCAATCCTCCCGGACAAGCAGGCGGGCCGGGAGCCAGGCAACAGCGCTCTCAAGGTCACGAAGGCCCCGGGGGGCCGGCCGGCGGACCTCCAGGAGGACACGCGGGGCGCGGCGGCGAGCAGGGCGGACCGCGCGGTGAAGGCGGACACGGCGGGCCGCAAGGCGGCCCTGCCGATGGGCCTGCCGCTGCACCGGAAGCTATTTCATAAGCATCGCACCAAGCACGCAGTAGTAGAAAGAAGGACCCCCGCCCTTGAGGGGCGGGGGCTTGAGGTTGGACTCAGGTTCCACGGGTTATGGACACTTGAAACATACCCGATGAACGCGGTCCTGCCCACGCTTTTGCGCCAAGCGGTCGCAAGCCGAAGGTAAGCGGTCCGGGAGAGGGGCAAACGGCTCCCAGCCCGGGGGCCGCGTAAGCCGCGACGGGCGCCACACGCGATGAAACCCATGCGCCGAGCACAACCCAGCCACGCCACGCCGCCTTCTCCGCGGCTCGTGGAAAGCTCTTCCCCGGAGCGCTCAAGCCACCCTCAGAGATCTGCCGCAGAAAGCGTCTGGCTCTCGGGGGCTTTCCTGGGGGGCTTGGGCCTCAAGGTCGCCGCATCCTTTTTCTTCGCCTCCTCCTACCTCACCGACCTCTTCACGCCGTTTGTGAACTGGTTCGTGGTTTCAGGATTCAAGAACCCATGGGAATTCTTTCATGCCGCCGGCAGCCTCAAAATGTTCCCCTACCCCACGGCCATGCTGTGGATCATGGCCGTGCCCCGGTTCCTGGCCTCGCCCTTTCTGGCGGCCGATTGGCAGGTCGTGACACCGCTGCATCTCGCGGTCATGCGCGTCCCGCTCCTGGCGTTCGACATCCTGGCGCTCGCCGTGCTCCTGAGCCTGCTTCCGGCGCGCAAGCAGAAAGTGATCGCGCTGTACTGGTTTTCGCCCGTCGTGTTTTTCGTGAGCTACGTGCACGGCCAGCTCGACATCATCCCCACGGCCCTCTTTCTCACATCGGTCCTGTTGCTCGTGCGCCGCAAGCTCACCCCGGCCGTGCTCCTGCTGGCCCTAGCCGCCTCCACCAAGTCCCACATCTTCATCTCGGTGCCGTTCGTCTTCATCTTCCTCTACAAGCAGCGCGTCGGCTGGGCGCGGCTCGGCGCGCTGTTTGCGACCTTCGTGGCCGCCTACAGCCTCTTAGTTCTACCCTACGCCTTCTCGCCCGCCTTCCGGCAGATGGTCTTTAACGCGCCCGAGCAGAAACGCTTCTACGAGTTCATGCTGCCCATCTCCCCCACCCTGTCCTTGGTCATCTGCCCCACGGTGGTCGCGCTCGCCTTCATCAAGTTCGCGTCCTACAAGAAACTCAACCGCGAAATCCTGCTGATGTTCCTGGGCGTCGTGTTTGCGTCCCTGGTCGTGCTCGTCACCCCGATGCCCGGCTGGTTTGTCTGGTCGCTGCCCTTCCTGGTTTACTTCCTCATCGCGAACAAGGAGTACTCGCGCGCGCCGTTCATCCTCTACAACGCCGTCTACGTCGTCTACTTCCTCGCCTTCTTCGAGCGCAAGACGCCTCTGTTGCCGGTGCCTTTTGACGCCCAACTGGCCAACAACCTGGCGCTCTCGCTCCTGATGTCCTCGGTGGGATTCATCGTTTTCTGGATGTTTGAGCTGGGCATCGCGCGCAATGAAGCCCTGAAGATGAAGGAAGCGCCGCTCTTGATCGGCATCGGCGGCGACAGCGGGTCGGGCAAGCACACCCTGTTTGAGGTGCTGCGCAACCTGCTGGGGGCGGAGGCATCCGTGCCCATCTTCGGCGACAATTTCCACCGCTGGGAGCGCGGGGACGAGAACTGGAAGATCACCACGCACTTGAATCCTTCGGGCAACCGGCTGCACGAGGGCATGGACCTGGCCGTCGCCCTGCGGGACGGCCGGTCGGTGGAGCTGGCCGGCTACGACCACGCGACCGGCCGCTTCACAGCGCCCAAGAAGATCGAGCCCAGCAAGTTTGCCTTCTTCATCGGGCTGCACCCGTTTTACCTCAAGCGGATGCGCGAACTCTTGGACGTGAAGATTTTCATGGAGCCCGACGAGACCCTGAGGCAGTGCTGGAAGGTGCGCCGTGACGTCGCGCAGCGCGGCCACGAGAAATCCAATGTGCTCGACCAAATCGCCTCGCGCCGAGAGGACAGCTCCAGGTTCATCAAGCCCCAAAAGGAGTACGCCGACCTGATCGTTCAGTACGCGCCCCTGCAACCCATTGACCCGGCCCATCCCCCCGGCCCGGAGCTTGCGGTGCGCACGCGCTACGAGCTCGACAACAGCATCGACCTCCAGGGTCTGCTCGGGGGGCTCCAAGCCGTCAAGACCCTGAAGACCGAGTACTCGACCAGTCTCACCACTCAGGAGCTCACGGTGGAAGGCACGGCGAGCGAGCAGGAGATCCGCCAGATCGCTTACAACCTGGAGCTTAACTTCGATGAATTGCTCTTGAACAAACCCGCTTGGCTGGCAGGTCCGAACGGCGTGACGCAGCTTGTCTTTCTGCTCATCTACAACCACAAGATGGAGGCGAAGTCCGATGCATCCGGCCGCCGCTGATCTGGCCGAACTGTGCCGCTACGCGGCCCAACACCCGCGCTTCGTGCAGGGGGGCGGGGGCAACTGCTCCGTGAAATCGGACGGCCGCATGGCCGTCAAGGCCTCGGGCTACTTTCTCGAGGACGTGACCGAGCAAAGCGGCTACGTGGTGCTCGACGAATCCGGCCGCGTGTGCGCCTCGGGCGACAATGAGCGCCCCTCCCTGGAAGCGCCCTTGCATCGGCTGCTGGGCCGGTTTGTCATCCACACGCACCCGATCGTGGCGGGCGCGCTGGTGTGCGCCGATCAGGGCCGCGAGGCCTTCCAATCCCTTTTCCCCGGGGACACGTCTCTGTGGATCCCCTACGCCAAGCCCGGCCAGGAGCTGGCCGCCGAAATCGCGCGCGCCTTGGCTGCGAACGGCGGCCGCTCGAGCGAGGACCTGGTGCTCTTCCTGGAAAATCATGGGGTGTTCGTTTCGGCGCCGGGCAAGGAGGAATGTGTGGGGCTGCACGAGTTTGTGATCCAGCGGCTCGAGGAGTTTTTCGGGCGGACAGGGCGCAGCGCCCATCCACCCGCTGCGACCGGCCGCCTCACGCCCGACCACGCCGTGTATCTCAGCCTTCCGGGCCCGATTTGCTCGGAGCGCCAGCGCCAGGCCGTGGCCGAGACCCAGGCATTTGCAGCCGGCGTGCATGGCTTGATCGCAGCGAAGGGATGGACACCCCGCTACCTCGCGCCGCAGGAGGTCGCCTCCGTGCTCGGCATGAGCGAGGAAAAGTACCGTCAGAAGCTCTGGGAGCGCTCCCGATGAAAATCCTCATTCCCATGGCGGGCGCGGGCCGCCGGTTCCTGGAGGCGGGCTACAAGACGCCCAAGCCCTTGATCGAGGTCGACGGCTTGCCGGTGGTCGAGCACATTGTCGCGAACTTCTCCCCCCAAGACGACTTCGTTTTCGGCGTGAACGAGGAGCACGTGAAAAACTTTCCCGTGCGTGAGACCCTTTCGCGCCTCAGTCCCCGCGGCACGATCGTGCCCATGCCCTACCAGAAGGCCGGCCCGATCGGGGTCGTGAGGAACCTGCTGGGCCATGTCCAGGACGAGGAGCCCGTCATCGTCAACTACTGCGATTTTTCCTGGGTCTGGGACTACGCGGACTTCCTGCGCCAGGTTCGCGAAAGCGGTTGCGACGGCGCAATCGTCTGCTACCGGGGCTTTCACCCCCACCTCGCGGGCCCGAACCTCTATGCCACGCTGGCCGCCGAGGGCCCCTGGATGAGGGAAATCCGCGAAAAGCACACCTGGAACGGCGACAAGACGAAAGACTGGACAAGCTCGGGCACGTATTACTTCAAGCGCGGATCGGATGTGAAAAAGTATTTCCAAAAAATCGAAGAGCGGCCGGAGTGGAAGATCAAGGGAGAGTTCTACGTGAGCCAAATCTTTCAGCTCATGAAAGAGGACGGGCTGAAGATCTTCATCTACGAGATCCCCACCATGCTCCAGTGGGGAACGCCGCAGGACCTGGAAGAATACGTCTTCTGGTCGAACACTTTTCGCGCCGAGCCCTCGGTGGATGGGATCACAGACTGGCACGCAGCCAACGGGTCGGCATTTCCCACGACGGTCCTCCTGCTCGCCGCCGGGGCGGGCCGACGCTTCGTGGACGCCGGCTACCGGCAACCCAAGCCGCTGATCGAGGTGGACGGAGCGCCCATGGTCGTCCAGGCCGCGCGCTCTCTGCCCAAAGGAAACCGCTATTTCGTTGTGACTCAGCGCGCCTATCTTCGCGACGGGCGCCTCGAGCGGGCCATCCGCCAACTCGTGGCCGCGCCTGAGATTTTGACGGTCGACCGCCTGACCCAGGGCCAGGCCGCAAGCGCGCTCCTGGTCAAAGAGCGGATCGCGCCCGGCATTCCCCTGCTGATCGGCGCCTGCGACCACGGCCTGCGTTGGGATGTCGAGAAGTTCAAAGCGCTGGCTGCGCCCGATTCCGGCGTGGACGCCCTCATCTTCACATTCCGCGGCAATCCCGCCGTGCGGCGCAACCCCCAGGCTTACGGCTGGGTGGCCGCTGACGCAAGCGGGCTCGTCACAAAGGTCTCCGTCAAGACCCCGCTTTCCGCCAATCCCCTTCGCGATCACGCCGTGGTGGGGGCCTTTTGGTTCCGCCGCGCACAGGATTTTGTGGCGGCGGCCGAAGAGATGATCCGCGCAAACGCCCGCGTGAACGGCGAGTTTTACATCGACACCGCCATGAACTTTCTCCTTGCCTCGAAGCGCCGCGTGCACGTCTTCGAAGTGGCCCGCTACTTCTCGTGGGGAACACCCAACGACCTGCAAACCTACGAGTACTGGCGGCGGCACTTCGCAGAGGTTCGCGCCCGCTTGCGCGCCCGACAGTGCGCCTAGCCATGGCCACACCTCGCCTGTCCATCGTGGTGCCCTGCTACAATGAAGAGAAAAACATCCCACTCATTGTCGAACGCTTCCGGGCGGCGCTGAACGGCCGCGAGGAGGCGGAGCTGGTGCTGGTGGACAACGGCTCGCGTGACGGCACGGGGCAAGCGATTGACCGGGAGATTCACCGTCAGGGCGCTCTGTTCGCGCGCAAAGTCACGGTCGAGACCAACATCGGCTACGGCTTCGGCATCCTCTCGGGCCTCAAGGCCTCAGCCGGGGAAATCTTGGCCTGGACACACGCGGACCTTCAAACCGACCCCAAGGATGTTCTGGACGCGTACGCCGTGTACACCGAGGCTGCGAGGAGTGGCCGCAAGGTGCTCGTCAAGGGACGGCGCGTGAACCGCAGGCCCCATGATGCGATCTTCTCGATCGGCATGCAGCTCTTGGCAAGTCTCGCGCTCGGCACTTGGCTTGAAGAGATTAACGCGCAGCCCAAGCTCTTCAGCCGCGCCCTCTTCGAGGCCATGAAAAATCCGCCCAACGACTTCTCCCTCGACTTGTATGCGCTCGCGACGGCCAAGCGGCTGGGCTACGGCCTTTTGTCGATTCCCGTGCGCTTTGGCGAGCGCCGCTATGGCGAGGCCAAGGGAGGAGGGGGCGCGAGCCTCGCGACTCGCTGGAAGCTCATTCGCCATTCGGCGCGCTACATTTTTGAACTCAAGCGAGCCCTCGCTTCTCAGGAGCCCGGTCATGCTGTTCATCAGGCATCGCATTAACACCCTAGCCGACCTTCAGACCGTGCCCGCGCACATGGGCATCGAGCTCGATCTGCGCGAGCGCGGAAACGAGCTCATCCTTCAGCACGACGCATGTGCGGACGGCGAGCGCTTTGAGGACCTGCTGAAAGCCTATCGGCATGCGTTCATGATCGTGAACGTGAAATGCGAGGGCGTGGAAGACGCGGCGCTCGCCCTCTTGAAAAAATACAAGGTGCGTGACTATTTCTTCCTGGATTTGAGCTTTCCCGCCTTGATGAATCTGGCCAAGCAGGGCGAGAAAAACGTCGCCGTTCGCTTTTCCGAGCGCGAGCCGCTCGAGGCCTGCCTGGCCGCCAAGGACCTGGCGCGCTGGGTCTGGGTGGACTGCTTCACGCGCCTGCCGCTGGAGGGAAAATCCTACGCGGAGCTTTCCAAGCACTTCAAACTTTGCATCGTCTCACCGGAACTCCAGCGGCACGATCCGGCCCGCATCGACGAGTTTAAGAAGCTCCTCGCCCCCTATTCAATCGACGCCGTGTGCACGAAACATCCCGACCGATGGCAACCTTGAATCTTGCGCGCTCCCTGGGATCCAAGAAGGCCGTCTTGATCGACCTCGACAACACCCTGTACGCCTACGCGCCTTGCCATCGCGCGGCGCTCGCCAAAGCGCACGCCTGTTACCGCCGCCTGGCTCAAGGAGACGCGCGCCTCAAATCCTTCCAGGCCTTCCGGCGCGCCTACGAGCGCGCAAAGGCCGTGGTGAAGCGGCGCACGGGGCGGCAGGCCGCTTCCCACTCGCGGCTCCTGTATTTCCAGGCCATGCTCGAAGCGCCCGGCAACGGCGGGCACTTTGGGAAAGCCCTCGCGTTGGAGAGGGTTTACTGGTCCGCCTTCCTCAAGAAAATGAAACGCTCGAGCTGGGTGCTGCCCTTCCTGAAGCGCGCGAAGGCGGCGGGAAAACGCGTCGTGGTGGTGACGGATCTCACCACCGAAATTCAACTTCGGAAAATCGTAAGGCTGGGGCTCGCGAAATGGATTGATGCGGTGGCAAGTTCAGAGGAAGCCGGCGCGGAGAAACCTGATCCTCGGCTCTTTCGCCTCGCGCTGTGCAAGGCCGGCTGCCGCCCCCGGGAAGCCCTGCTCATCGGCGACGACCCCGCCCGAGACCGCTCCCCTCTTCTCGACTCCATCCTCATCTCCAACGGCCAATAAAGGGACCTGGCACTTTCCCTTCAAAAGTGTCCAGGACACTTTTTTAAGGACACTTTTTCATTGGATGGAACGTTCGATCTTGACGAGAGATTTCAGGAGGTCTCGCAGGAGCTCGGCCTCGATCCTCTCCAAGGCCGTGAAGTACGAGTTCATGGACTCGTGACTTGACCGGGCCGGCTCGCCGGACTGAGCGTTGCGCGCGCCTTCCCTGGATGGATGATTGCTTGGTTTCGAAGTCATCGGACTCACCCGTCCCTTTCTCTGCCCATCGATTGCCGGAAGCTCGTGGACTTCCGATCAACCTAAGCATGCCAGGCGGCATGCGCAGACGCAAGGGATCTCCGACGACCGGTCTTAGGCAACCGGCAAGCGGCAGACGGCAAGAGGATCCGGCCACGCTCGGAGGCGCCCAACGCAGGAACGCCTCCCTGAGGATTAGCGCAACAGAGGCTTCAGCTGCCGGGCGTAGCGGCGCGACAGCGGCACGCGCAGGTTGTCGTCGCTGTCCATCGTGATCACGTAGTTCCCGCTGAACATCGGCGAGATCTTGGAAATGTGATCGATGTTGACGACGTACGACTTGTGGGTCCGCTTGAAGCGCTCCACGTTGAGGCGCCCTTCCAGCTCGCGCAGGGTGGTCTTCATGAAATACTCCTTCCCCTTCGCGTGCACGCGCACCTCTTCGCGCTCGGTGTAGATGTAATCGACGTCTTCGGTGTCGATCAGCACCTTGTCCACGCCCCCGTGCCGGACATAGCACGGCAGTTTCTCGGTGCCCCGCCCGGTGCGCAGGTACTGCTGCAAGGCCTCGAGCTTGCCGCGGAAGAGCGACCGCTCGGTCAGATAGGCGCGCGCGCGCGAAATGGCCTGCTCAAAGCGGCCGTTCTCCACGGGCTTGAGCAGGTAGTCGAGCGCGTTGACCTCGAACGCTCTCAGGGCGTACTCGTCGTAGGCAGTGACGAACACCACCACGGGCGGCTCGGGCAGCTTCGCGATTTCGCGTGCCACATCCAGGCCGTTCACCCGCGGCATGTCGACGTCGAGGAAGACGAGGTCAAAGGGCTCCCGCCGAATGGCGATCAGCGCCTCCTTGCCCCCCTCCGCCTCCACCACGTGGGTGAAGTCCTTGTTTTGCGCCGTGAGGTCCCGCATGGTTTCACGGGCCATCGGCTCATCGTCCACAATCAGCACTCTAATTCCCATCTGTGTTGCCTCCTCTCTCTTCGTGTTTCATTTTCTCATCCCTCAGCCGGCTCGCTCCGCCTGCTGGCGGCTGCGAGCGGCAACGTCCTGCTGCTTTGCCTTGCTCGCGTTCCAGTTCAAATGAAACCGGATTTCCGTGCCCTTCCCCGGGAAGGTCTTCACCTCCAGACCCTTGCCCCCCGTAAAATGGCGCAGCCGGTGGTCGATGTTGTACAGCGCGATGCCCGCGTGCTCGTGCGAGGCATGCGTGTGGCGGCGCTTGCGCCAGGTGTCCATGTCAAACCCCACGCCGTCGTCCCGGATGGCCACCACGATGCCCGTGTCGTTTCGCGCGAGCTCCACCACCACCGTGCCGGGCGTCTCCTTGGGCCGGATGCCGTGCTTGACCGCGTTCTCCACGAGCGGCTGGATGATCAAGATC
>CAZPNG010000349.1:0-5123 GCA_964587845.1 uncultured bacterium
AGCATCAGCGCGGCCCTCGTGGTGGGCTCTGGTTATTCCGCGCGCGGAATAATTAACCCGCGCCCCTGTACGGGCGAGTGGGTGAAACCCCCACACCGAGGGCCCGCTGGGCCCACCTAGATTTAATCATCTGACGTGGCCACCTGTCAACAGTTCTCATGATCTGAGTGCCCTCGGCGGCCCCCACCCCGCCGAAGCGTAAGCTAGGACCCCCTGCAGCCGCGGCACATGGACCTGCCTGGCCCGAAATGCTAGAGTTTCCCGAGGTGCACAATCATGATTCAAAACCCTGAACAGTGGCGGTGCTGGGAACGGGCCTATCTGAAGCGCACGCCTGTGGATTTCCTGCAGAACCTCCGGCTTCTCGAAGGCATGTACCGCGAGGCCCGGGCTCTGGGCCACTTTCAATCCCGCCCCACCCTTGACGATCTTGAGCCGCAGCTTCGCATGGCCAGGGCCCTGAATGTTCCAAGAGCTGCTTGAGCGAATCGCGCTCGGCCTCGACAAGGGGCGTATCCCCTACATGATCATCGGCGGGCAAGCCCTGCTCGTCCATGGAGAGCCGCGCCTGACGAGGGGCATCGACATCACGTTGGGAGTGGATGTGGACCGCTTCGGGGACGTGCAGAGCGTTTCCAGGCAGCTGGCCTTGGAGGCCCTCCCCGAGCGGCCGGAAGAGTTCGCTCGCGAGACCAAGGTTCTTCCGTGTCTTGACCGTGCGAGCGGGATCCGCGTGGAATTCATTTTTTCGTTCTCGCCCTATGAGAGTCAGGCCATTCAGAGGGCGCAGCCTGTGGCCATGGGCCGAGCGCAGGTGCGGTTCGCTACGCCGGAAGATCTCGTCATCCACAAGATCGTGGCGGGACGGCCGCGCGATCTGGAGGATGTCCGCTCGGTCCTGCTCAAGAACTCGCAAATGGATGTCGCCTACGTGCGCAAATGGCTGGGCGAGTTCGAAAAGGCCCTCCCCCAACCGTTTCTGAAGTCTTTCGAGCAAGTCCTCGCTGAGACGCAATCCTAGCGGCTCCGTGCTTTCGCCCAGCGCGCGTTTGCTGTACAATAGCCGCGCGAGATGGGCATTCCCCACAAAGTTTATGATTGCATCGTAGTAGGCGCCGGCCATGCCGGCACTGAGGCGGCGCTCGCGGTCGCGCGCGGCGGCTTCGAGACCCTCCTTCTCACCATCAACCTCGACACCATTTGCCAGATGTCCTGCAATCCCGCAATCGGCGGGCTCGCCAAGGGGCACATCGTTCGCGAAATCGACGCCCTGGGCGGGCAAATGGCCAAGACCACAGATAAAACCGCCCTTCAATTCCACATGCTCAACCGCTCCAAGGGGCCGGCCGTGTGGGCGCCGCGCGCGCAGGCGGACAAGAAGGCCTACCAGTTCTACATGAAGCACCAGGTGGAGCTCGCGCCCCATCTGGACGCGAAGCAGGACCAGGCGGCGGAGGTGTTGGTCGAGGGCGGGCGCGCCATCGGCGTCAAGACCCTGCTTGGGATCGCCTACTACGGCCGCACCGTGGTGCTCACCACGGGCACCTTCATGAAGGGGCTCATTCACATCGGGGACGTCACCCAGCGCGGCGGCCGTGGCGGAGAGAGCGCATCCATGGTGCTCTCAGACAACCTCCGCGCGCTGGGCTTTGAAGTCTCGCGTTTCAAGACAGGAACGCCGCCCCGGCTTCACCGCAAGTCTATTGATTACAGTGACTTGGAGCTACAGCGGGGAGACACAGACCCCGAGCCCTTTTCCTTCCAGACGGAACGGCTTCAGGTTGAGCAGCTCCCCTGCCACATCACTTACACCAACGAACGGACCCACGAAATCATCCGCCAAAATCTGCACCGCTCGCCGCTCTACGGGGGAAAAATTAAGTCGATTGGGCCGCGCTACTGCCCTTCGATTGAAGACAAAGTAGTGAAGTTTGCCGAGAAAACCCGGCACCAGCTTTTCCTTGAGCCCGAGGGCTACCACACCGAGGAAATTTACGTCAATGGGCTGAGCACCTCGCTTCCCTTCGACGTGCAGTACGACATCGTGCGGTCCATCAAAGGGCTCGAGCGCGCCGAGATCATGCGATTCGCCTACGCGATCGAGTACGACTACACGCCGCCTACGCAGGTGAAGCACTCGATGGAGACCAAGTTGATCCGAGGCCTTTTTTTCGCCGGCCAGATCAACGGCACCACGGGATACGAGGAGGCCGCAGCCCAAGGCCTCCTGGCGGGGCTCAACGTCATTCGCCAGCTGCGGGGCGAGGAGCCCTTTGTGCTGGACCGTTCCGAGGCCTATATTGGAGTCCTCATCGACGACCTTGTGACCAAGGGAACCACCGAGCCCTATCGCATGTTCACGTCCCGGGCTGAGTTCCGCTTGCTCTTGCGGCAGGACAACGCGGATGATCGGCTTATGAAGTATGGCTACGAGTTTGGGCTGATCCCCGAAGAGGCCTTTCAAAAGTGGATCCGTCAGAAGCGCGCAGTGGACGAGGAAGTGGAGCGCCTCAAGAAAACCTATCATCGCACGGTACTGCTAGCCAAGACGCTCCGTCAGCCCGAGGTGCAGTACCGGGACCTGCCAGACAAGACTTCCCGTGAGCTGGGCCGATTGAGCCGGGATGAAATCCGCAAGGTGGAAATCACTATCAAGTACGAGGGCTATATTGCACGCCAACTCGCCCAGGTTCAAGATTTCAAGCGAATTGAGCAAAAGCGGATCCCGACAGGCATCGATTTCAGCTCGGTACGCGGGCTGCGCCGGGAAGCTCAGGAAAAGTTCGCCAGGACACAGCCGGATTCAATCGGACAAGCCGCCCGCATCCCCGGGGTTACGACCTGTGACGTTTCGGTTCTCCTCATACACCTAAGACGCCTCGAAGCACCTGCCCTGCATTCGTAAGGTCGGCAGCCGCGCTTATCCCCGAGAACTTGTTTCACGTGAAACAAGCCCTTCAAGGGCCTTCCCGCATAATACCGCTTGATGCGTTAGGCGCCGCATGCTACGATTCCGACTTAGCAGAACGGAGCCAGGTCAATAAAGAAGACCTGGCACCGATTGACAGGGAGCCGATTTGGGCATGGCCCCGAAGTCAAGAGGAACGGATCTAGAACTTCCATGGCAAAAATCATCACCTTCTGCAATCAAAAAGGCGGGGTTGGCAAGACAACCACCGTCATCAATCTTGGGGCGGCCCTCGCGGAGCGAGGCCGGAAGATTCTTGTCGTTGATCTCGACCCGCAGGGGAACGCGACAAGCGGGCTGGGAATCGATAAGAATACAGTAGACCGCGGGACGTACGATCTGCTGGGGGGCGACGCGACCCTTTCTGAAGTTTCACGTGAAACGAAGGTTAAAAATCTTTGGGTAGTCCCGTCTAATCGGAATCTTGCTGGAGCAGAAGTTGAGTTAATAAAAGAGTTTAGGAGGGAATATTACCTTCAAGAGGCCCTTGGGGAGGCGACCCCCTTCGATTTCGTCCTCATCGATTGCCCGCCTTCGCTCGGCATCCTCACCGTGAACGCTCTGACGGCAGCCCACGAGATCCTCATTCCGCTCCAATGCGAGTATTACGCCCTGGAAGGGTTGTCCGAACTCTTGCGTACCTGGCAACTTGTGCGGGCCAAGTTAAATCCACGGCTCGAAATCCTGGGTCTGGTTCTTACGATGGCGGACTCGCGCACGCGTTTGACAGCACAGGTCAGCGATGAAGTACGCAAGTTTCTCGGGAAGAAGGTGTTTGCGGCGGTGATCCCGCGGTCGGTGCGGGCGAGCGAGGCGCCGAGTTTCGGGGAAGCCGTCATTTTCTTCGATCCTCACTCGCGGGTGGCGAAGGCGTATCGTGAGTTGGGGGCGGAGTTTTTGGCGCGGGATGGAAAGCAGGCAGGTGCAGAGACCGTGAGCTCGGAAGCAAAGGAAACCGTGGCGGTCCAAGAGAAGGAGGAAGGAGTGAACTCGTGAAACGGGGCGGACTGGGGAAGGGTTTGGAGGCGTTGATTCCGGATTCGTATCAGGATGTGCTGCGAGCGGCGGAACCTGAGCGCAGAGAGCAAGAGGGCCGGCAAGGATCGGCGAGGCTGCAGGGGCTTGAGCTGATCGATGTCGACCGCATTGATCGCAACCCGGACCAGCCAAGGGAGGTGATGAATCCCGAGAAGCTTCGGGACTTGGCGAACTCGATTGTGTCGAAGGGAATCCTGGAGCCGGTGATCGTGAACCGCCGGGGCGAGCGTTTCGAGATGGTCTGCGGAGAAAGGCGCCTTGCGGCCGCGAAGCTGGCCGGCCTCGCGCAGGTTCCGGCGATCGTCAAGGAACTGGCGCGCGAGGAGCTCCTGGAACACGCGCTCGTGGAAAACATTCAGCGCGAGGACCTCACCGCAATTGAAGAGGCGCATGCCTACCAGAAACTTTTCGAGCGCGGCCTCGCGCATGAGGAAATCGCGCGGCGCGTGGGCTGCGATCGCTCGACGATCGCGAACACCGTGCGGCTTCTGCGGTTGCCGAAGGACCTTCAGCAGATGGTGCTCGATGGATTCCTGACCGAGGGGCACGCGCGGGCGGTGCTGGGCCTGCTGGCCGAAGAGGACCAGCGCCGGTTTGCGCGCCGGATCGTGGAGGACAAACTTTCGGTACGGCAGGCCGAAGCCATCGTGTCCCGGAGCGTGGCTGCGAAACGCAGCGCCAAGCGCGCCCGGCGGCTCGACCCCAACATCCTGGACTTGGAGGCCAAGCTCGAACACAAGCTGGGGCTTCGCGTGCGAATCTTCGCGAACAAAAAGGGCGAGGGGCGCGTGGAAATGCGCTATGCTTCGCTCGATGGCCTCGACCGCCTGCTGGACGCCCTGAGCATCGACCGCGCGTAGCCGGGACGGGCACGGCTCCGGCTTTGATTGACACTGTTTTCGCAACTGGTTATAATTGCAACCCTTTATGGCGACTGAAGCGACTCTCGTCCTCATCAAGCCCGATGGGCTGGCTAAATCCCTCACCGGCAACGTTTTGACCCGCCTGAGCGAGACCCAGCTCGAGATCGGCGCCTCCAAGGTGGTCCGCGTGAGCCGCGAGCTCGCGGAAACACACTATCAGGAACACAAGGGCAAGCCCTTCTTTGAAGCTCTCA
>CAZPNG010000350.1:0-5268 GCA_964587845.1 uncultured bacterium
GAACGGCATCTCGGTCTGCGCAGGCCCCTTGAAGTCCGGATCGAAACGGGTGTCGAACGGCTTGGGCGTGTCGTAGGGAGTATGCGTTTCCATGAAATGAACATACGCGAAGAACGGCTTCTTCCCTCTCAGGGTTTTCACCCAATCCAGAAAGGCGGACGTCAGGCCCCCGGCACGGGTGTCCTCGCGCCCTGTCGCAAAAGGCATCTCCAACTCCTCCAACGTATTGTACAAACGGGTCAGGACGGGTGAGTGTTTACTCAAGGGGCGCAGGATGTGGCCGAGGATGAGCTCGTTGAACAACGAAACCTGTCGGTGGTGGAACCGGTCGACCCCCTGCCCGTACCCGTACAGGGGAGAAACAAATGCGTTGGCTGAAAAGACGCCCGTGGCGTACCCGTGGGATTTCAAGACCTCGGGCAACGTTTCAAGAGACGAAGAAAGCCCGCTGGCAATCTCATTGACCCCGTGCGTGGACGGGTAGCGCGAAGTGAAGATCGTGGCAACCGACGCACGGGTCCATGAGGAGTTTCCAAATGCCCGCGTGAACTGGACCCCCTCGGCCGCCAAGGCATCTATGGCAGGACTTGTCTTGCGCGCGTAGCCGCGGTGAGACAAATGGTCCGGCCGCAGGGCGTCCAAGGTGATCAGCAAAATATTGGGAGCGTGATGGGAAACCCCTGCTGACTCGGGCGACGGCGCCTCATGCGCAGTCCCGGAGACCTTCCACACCCAAACACAAACGCCTCCCAGCGCAGCCACCGAACCCCCGATCCAAACCCATCTGGAACATTTTCCCAGCAGGCCGGCTGCGGCAGCGATGCCCCGCCGATACAACCACACGCCCGCCAGCGCGTTTGAAACCAGGAAGAACGCATTGAATACCATGGAGCGCGGATCCGTGTGGGCGGGCAAGAAGCGCCGGTTGATATGCCCGCCCACCACAACCAGGACAATCACCGGCACAAGAATCGATAACACCCAGCGCGCGAGCGGCAGCCCCGCACGGACCGGCTTGCGCACAAGGCTCCCGACACCCATGACCGCACCGGCCAGAAGAACCGCAGAGAGCGCCCAAACAAAGCTGTAGAAAGCCGCGGCTGGAAGGAGAAAGGCGTACGCGGTGCTCGGTCCCCCCTTAATGAGAAGCAGAATCTCTGTCGAGGCCGTCAAAACGCCCAAGGCGACTCCGATGATCACGCATTGAAAGATCAGTAAAGCCGCGAGCTTTAGAAACTTCACAGGGAGCGTCCTCTCATCGAGTCAAGCTCTCTTGGGGCAGATCGGCGTGTACGGTGGGAGGAGGGATGGGCCTCCTCGAAGACCGGAGCCACTCCGTGAGAAAGATCTTGATAAAGGCCAGGTCTTGCACCAGATAGCGCCGCCACAGGCGCCGGGGATCTGCCAGGAGCCGCCACAACCACTCCAGCCCCGCAGCCTGCATCCAGTGCGGCGCGCGCCTCACCCGGCCGGCCGCGAAGTCGATCGCGGCGCCGACGCACAGGGCAACGCGGATATCCAGCTCGCTCACGTGACGGGCGATCCACTTCTCCTGCTTGGGAGCCCCGAGGGCGATGCAGAGGACATCAGGCTGCGCCCGGTTGATGCGATCGATCACGGCCCGGTTTTCCAGAAGGTCCGTGTCGAACCCCTGCAAAGGCGCGTCTGTCCCCACAACGTCCAGGCCCGCAAACCGCTCTTTAAGATTGCGCGCAGCCTGAAGGGCAACGCCGGGTTCGGCGCCGAGAAAATAGATCCTGTACCCCTTGCGGGCACAGAGCTCGCAGACCCGTATGAACAAATCAGATCCCGCCACGCGCTCCGCCAGCGGCCTGCCCAAGAGGCGGCTCGCCCACACGATCGGCATGCCGTCCGCCACCGCGAGGGCAGCGCCCCGGTAAGCCTGCAGGAATTCCCGGTCCTTCTGGAGCATCACAATGTGGTCCACATTGGCCGTCACCACATAATGCTTTTCACCGTCCGCCAAAAAGTGGTCCACTTTTTGGACCGCCTGAGCCATGGTGACGTTGTCGAGGGCGAGCCCAAAAAGCCCGGCTCGGCTCCCACCGGCCTCGGCTTGTTTTTCCATGAGGCGGTAATCGGAGAAAAGGCCTTCCAATACGGCGCTGGCGCTGAACTGCTCGACCTGGCGTTGGCACGCCTGCCGGTCCGGCGCGCGGCTGAGAACCTCGGCGAACGCTTCGCTAAACGCCCGGGGGGTGCGTTCCTTCACGAGCTTGCCTGCAAGGGCATGCTCCAGAAGCCGTCTCGCCTCCCCATCGTCGAAGCTGACGGCCGGAAGCCCGCAGCGCAAGGCCTCTACGACCACGCGCGGCATGCCCTCATAAGCCGATGTAAGGCACAGGCAATCCGCCGCGTTCATCCAGCGACTGATGCGCGATTGCGGTTGCGGGCTCACCAAAAAAACTTTTCCCCCCAGGCGGTAGGTGGCGATGGTCGCCCGGATGGCATCCTCCAGGGACCCGCCGCCCACCATCACGAGCTGGGTGTTGGGCATTCGCTCATTTAAATCTCGAAACGCGTCCAGTAAGAGGAACGGGTCCTTTTGCAGCTCAAAGCGCCCTACGAAGAGCAGCCATCGGCTCTCGGGATCCAGGCCTTCATCGGCAGCCAAAGCCTTCTTGTGGGCACGACGCTCGGCTTCGGGGAGAGAATGGAAGACCTCCTCATCCACCCAGGTGGGCAGAAATGAAAACGGCTTGCTGAGTTTCGGATAGCGCTCCCGGTACCAGGCAACGGCGTCCTCGCGCACGCTGTACATTCGCTCCATGCGCTTCAGGAGCCGGCGCTCCAGCCAAAAATACAGCCACGGGAAGCGCTTCCAAAACACTTCTGTCTTGGGATTGTACAAATCGCGCGTGTGGGTGTGAAAGAACAACGCCCGGGGGCTCCCGATGCCCAGTAGCGCCAGCTCAGGCTCAATGCGGTGCAGTTCCACGATGGCGTTCTTAAAATCGATCTGGCGGCGGTGGCGCCACAAGGCCCAGGTAAAGCGCACGCTCAGCGGGAAACGGCTATGGTAGGTGGGATGGGCGCAAACGAGGGGCAGATAGTCGATCGTGCGAGCGCCCACCTGAAACTTTTGCCAGCGCCCTACCGGCCGCTTCTCGGGATCGGTCGAGACGCCAACCAGGCTCACGTCGCAGTCCTCGGGCGCCCATTTGATGAACGTATTGATGAAGGTCCCGACGCCCCCCACGTGGTGAATCGCCGGATCATGCTGGTGGACGATGATCACGCGCATGGCAGTCGAGCCCCCTCAGGCGCGGTAAGACGGACGAAGAGCGCCTCCCACTCGCGCACCATGTGCTCAATCGAATACTCATCAGTCACCTTCCGGCGCCCGGCCTCGCCCATTCGGCGGGCCAGCGAGCGGTCGGCCAGGAGCCGGACCATGCGCTCCGCCATCTCGCGCCAGTCGCCCGGCTCGACCAGAAAACCCGTGACTCCCTCCTCCACCTGCTCCGGCAAACTCCCCACCCGGGTCGCCACGACGGGCTTGCCCGCGGCCATGTATTCGAGCACGGCGTTGGAAAGCGTCTCGACCACGGGGCGAGAAGAGAGGGCGCAGAGATCCGAGACGCCCAAGACTTGAGGAATGTCGTCGCGCACGCCCGTAAAATGAACGCACGCCTCCAAGCCGAGTTCGCGCGTGAGCGCTTCCAATGGCGAACGCTCAGCTCCTTCGCCGACCAGTAAAAAGTGCGCATCGCTCACCCGGCGGCGAACCTCTGCGGCCGCCCGCAGAAAGGTCGCGTGGTCCTTTTCGGGCCGCAACATCGCCACGATCGCCACGACCGGCGCTCCGTGAGGCAGCCGGAAGGAATCCCTTAGCACCGATGCGGAGCCGTTCGCGCGAAACGCCTCCACATCCACGCCGTTGGGAATGATTTCAATTTTTCGGGGGTCGATGCCTTCCTTCGACACGAGATACGCCTTGTGCGTTGCGCTCAGCGCCGTCACGCGAGTCGTCCAGGGAAATGTGAGCCGGTTCACCCAGAGCCGCCGCTGAATGCGGTTGATCTTGCCCGTGGAGCGGATGGCCGCGACGCGCACGGGCACGCGCGCCAGAAGACTCGCCCACGTGCCCCAAAACTGAACGATCGGCTGATTCACCATGAAGAGCACGTCCACACGCTCTTGGAGGAGCAGTCTCGCCAGCTTTGCGGGCAACGCCAGGTCCAGGCGCCCCGACGCCAGGTTGTGAAGCACAGGGTAGCCCTTCCGAAGGAGCCGCTCCCCCAGGATGCCAGGCTCGTAGAGGCAGCAGAGGATGGGGCGCACGCGGGAGCGGTCGAGGCGCTCCATCAGGCGCGAGAGCACGGTTTCCGTGCCGCCCATGCGCAAGCTGGACTCCAAGAACAGCACGGTGACCGGTTTGGCGCCGGCGACCTCCAGGCCCACCGCTTTAGACTCGAGCTTCATGGGCCCTCACCTTGACCCTGATTCTTTCGCCGGCCTGCCTGGCCATCTGGGCAATCAGCCGCGCATTCAAGCGAATGCCCTCCCCCGCCATCCGCAGGACGGACTGCTGCTCGCGGGCCTCGCGCTCGAGCGCTGCAGGCCAGGGCCCGAAGTAGGGCAGCGCGGGAAAATTGGCCTTGCGCCAACGGCGGATGGACCCCAAGTCCGCATCCTTGGAGGACCGCTGCAAGTGATGGCAATGAAAAAAGAAAATGTCCTTCGGAAAAACCGTCGTGTACGATCCCAATGGGGCGTCGGGGTCGGCGAGCAAGTACGAGGTTTCGTGGCCCACCCGGTTGTCTTGAGGATTAAACAGCCGCCAGCGAATCGCGCGCGTGCGGTAGATGCGCCCGACCGTATCCAGAGGGGAGATGAAGTGAAAACCCCCGATGAAATGCCGGCGGTGCAGGACGACGCGGTGGATGTGCGGGGGCAGCTTCGCGAGCTCCTCGGGGATTCGGGCTGCCGCCTCGCCCGAGAAAATCTCATCCCCGTCGACCAGCATGAACCACTCAGTGGCCGTGTGCTCGATCATCTCGTTGCGGTACTCCATGATGCCGCGGGCGTCCGCCGGCGGCTTGCATACCACCTCGATCTTGGGGCTGCCGATCCTGCGAACCTCTTCCAGCGTGCGGTCGCTGGATCCCGTGTCGTAGACGAGGACGCGGTCGGCGAATCCCAGCGCGGATTCCAACGCAGCGCACACGAAACGCTCCTCATTCCTCACGCGGCAGTGAACGGTGACCGTGGCCTCGCCCGCAGGCCGCTCGGCCGGCTTCCTGC
>CAZPNG010000351.1:0-2673 GCA_964587845.1 uncultured bacterium
ATATCTGCAACATCATCAAGTGCCGGCCTCCAGGGAACCGAAACCCGGAGCCGGATGAGACCGCCTCGTGCGAGCCGTTCCTGATCGGTCAGCTTCAAGCCATCAAGCCGAAGTTGATCTGCGCCCTTGGCAACTTTGCAACCCAAATCTTGCTGCGGACCAAGGAGCCGATCTCGAAGCTCCGGGGCAGATTTCATAGCTATCAAGGGATCCCCGTCCTTCCCACCTTTCATCCTGCCTACCTGCTACGCAACCCTCACGAGAAGAAGACCGTCTGGGAGGACATGAAGCTCCTCCAGCGAGAATACAAAAAGCTCGTCGAGACGAGATAGAGCCCTCAATTGGCAATGACGACATGCTATCTCTGTTTTTGGGCCGCGCGCTTAGGTTGTGGAGCGTCCGGTCTTGTGGTAGAATTCCGCCATGGTAAGCGCTAAGCAGATACCCAGCGCGGGTACCTTTGTGGTCAAGGCAGATTCCGACGTCTTGGCGGATGTGCGCAAGTCCTTGGCCGGACTGGGCACGCTGGAGGAGCTCGAGGGGTCAGACCTGCTGCTGCTGCGAGTTGGCGACGCGTATCCAGATCCCAAATCCGCCTGGCAGCGCATTCTGGATCGCGCGGGATCGGCCCAGTGGGTCGCGCCGCTCCTGCTCGATGATCGGAGCCACCCTCACTTTCCGACCGGAGACGTCACGGTGCGTTTCATCCGCGCTCCCTCAGAAGCGGAATTGGGGCAGTTCGCTCAGGCGCATGGGCTGCATCTGCGGGGGCGTAACGAGTTCATTTCGGAGCAGGCGTCCTTCACTCTTGCGCATCCACGCCGCACGTACCTGCCTGACCTTCTGCAGTTTCTCGGCCAAGAAGAAGGCGTGGCAGCCGCCTGGGCCAATACCTTGTCCCATTATCGCCGCAAGCCAGCCGATCGCTGACCCCGGAGACCTGCCGATGCATATCCTGAGCGCCGGAAAGAACCGGATCGAGCTTGAGTTATTAGAAAGCTCCCATGTCGAATTGGCCGCGGGCCCGCCAGGCCTTGTAGGGCTGGGCACCTTCACGGAAACATCCTCGGTGGCGCGGGCGAGTCGTGCATTTTTCGGCATTGGACGCGCGCCCGGAAAGCGCGCCAGTCGTGCCGTCGAGGCCGGGCCACCCCCGGCCGTCTTCCGTGAACGGGCTACCGGGCTCGTGCGCGCCGTCTATCGGGAAATCGTTGTGCGCTTTCAGCCGAACGTACCACAGAAGCGACGCAGCCAGATCTTGCAGAAGTATCGCTTCAAGACGCGCCGGATCAATCCGTTCGTCCCGGATCAGATCGTCGTCGCCCACGCGTCGCCCAAGCTCAGAGGTGCCGACCTGCTGCATGTAGCCAACGAGTGGTCGGTGATGGACGAGGTGATCTTTGCCACTCCCAACTTTGTCTCGGAATACCGTCGCCACACCCCGCTTGCCATCCCGGCCGCTCAGTGGCATCTGCGCAACCTCGGGAAAGTCGCCGGCCAAAGAAAGGGCGAGGACGTTCACGCGCTCGACGCATGGACAATCACAAAGGGCAGGGCGACCATCGTCATTGCCATCTTGGATGACGGGGTTGACGTGGAGCATCCAAATTTGAAGCCACGGGTCTGGCGGAATCCGAACAGGTCCGCGAGGGACCGCATCGGGCGCGACTTTTTCCTTCCAGACGATCACCCGGACCACAATAACCCACGTCCCAAGAGGTTTCAGTTCCCGTACGACCAGATGAACGGGAACGACATCCATGGCACGCCGTGCGCCGGGGTCGCCGCGGCCACGGGCCGTGGGGCCTTCGGCATCGCCCCGAGGTGTCGAATCCTGGCAGTCAAGATCTTTCACGGCGACGATCTCGCACAGGATGAGCGCGTGGCCGATGCCATCCGGTACGCCGCTCGACACGCCGATATCCTGTCGTGCTCGTGGTCGGGTGGCACGAGTCCCGACATCGAGCTGGCGCTCGTGGATGCCGGTCGGACGGGCCGGCGCGGTTTGGGCGCGGCGGTATTTTGCGCGGCGGGGAACGCCTATGGCAACCCTGTGGCTTACCCGGCGGCTGACCGGAACGCCATCGCCGTGGGTGCCTCCACTGACGGCGGGACACTGGCCTCGTACTCAAATGTTGGCCCCGAGATCGACTTCGTGGCCCCCTCGAGTGGCGGCAGCCAGGGCATCTTCACGACCGATGCTTCCTACCCCGGCCGAGGCTTCAACATCGGGCGCACCGACAGTGGCGGCTCGGATGGCCTCCACACGAACGATTTCGGTGGCACCTCGTCAGCCACACCGCTTGCCGCCGGCATCGGCGCGCTGGTCCTGTCGGTCAACCCCAAGCTCGATCGCGAGGAGGTCCGTGGCATCCTGCGTGAAACGGCAGACAAAATCGGCGGCGGCTACGACTCCAGAGGTCACAGCCGAAAGTTTGGTTACGGCCGGGTCAACGCCGCGCGCGCTGTGACGGCGGCAAAGCCTTGACACGCGGTTCGGATTAGACCCGTTGCAGAACAGCCAATCCTGCCCACCTATCACCCTGCCTACCTGCTGCGCAACCCCTACGAGAAGAAGACCGTCTGGGAGGACATGAAACTCCTCCAGCGAGAGCACGAAAAGCTCACGAGGATGAAGTAGCGTCCTCAACCCCCACCCCCAAACAGAACTGG
>CAZPNG010000352.1:0-7930 GCA_964587845.1 uncultured bacterium
CCTGAGCAGAAGATTGCAAGGAGGGGTGGCACTTTTTGCCAAAAAGGGCTCCGGCCCCTGCGGTTTTGTGGTTAGTCGACGGGGGCGAAGCTGGAAGCGCTTCGCTCGTTGCTCGATGACTTGGCGCGGGGCACGTACGTCTGCGTGAAGCGCGCGTTGGCGCCGGCTTGGTAGGAAATGTTCTGGTCGAGAACGGGCACGTCCTGGGTCGTGGCGACCTCTTCGGGTCCGACCGGTTGAGCTTGCCGCGGGGGCTGCTCGGAGAGCGTGCGCCACACCACCAACGCCAGGAGCACGGCGATAACGATCAGAGCTGCAGTCCTGTTCACCGTCACGAGTCTCTCACGGTGCGCAGGACGGGCTGGACGGGGATGCCGGGCGGGCGGAAGTACTTCAGATTTTGGTCGTACGCGTACACGCGGTCGCGGTAATTGCTCAGATTGGTGCTTCCCACCATGATGCGGTTTCCGTACAGGCGCA
This sequence comes from uncultured bacterium, assembly GCA_964587845.1. Classification (GTDB taxonomy): domain Bacteria; phylum Omnitrophota; class Omnitrophia; order Omnitrophales; family CAZPNG01; genus CAZPNG01. The sequence continues at coordinate 481 of CAZPNG010000352.1, forward strand.
GGCGCTGCTTGGACGTGGGATCGATCCGTCCGGCTGTGTTCTGGCTGGCGTCGAAAACGACGGGGGTGCTCCTGGTATTTTCTCCGTAGAGAATCCCGCTCACCTCCAGGTCGTTCTTGCGGAAATACATTTTTTCCTTGGCCATGAACGCGGTCGAGTGGTTCGCATCCGCCCGTTTCTGGTTGCCCGTGTACGCCACGTTTCCGTCGAAGTAAATGCTTTGAGTCGAGACCACGCTGACCCGGCCTTGCATCTCGCCCCTCACGTGGGTGTTGCCGTTGACGTACACGATGGCGCTCGCAGGGAGGTTGTAGGATGCGACCGGCGCCGCGTAGCCCGCATTGTACTCACGCACCAGGGTGCTCGCGCCGTTGGGCACAAACTCCAGGAAGCGCTCGCGCGCAGCCGGTCCGCCGAATGCGGGGACGCTGTTGTTGGCCTGGTAGAAGGCCGGGTTGATGGCCACGAGCCGTTCCTGCGCGTGGGCATCGCCTGCGCCGTCGGGGGTGAGCGCATGATTGTCCGGCGCATCCCGGTTGTCTATCACGCCGTCTCGGTTGCGGTCGGTGTCATCCGCAAAGCCGTCGCCCGTCCGCAGCCCTCCGGACACGCCCGTGGCCAGCACGTCGCCCTGGGGGCCTTGGCGGAACTGCCCCGTGTAGGTGTCGCCGTGGACTTGAGAGGAAGCATTTCCATTGATACGCCGCTCGGCGTTGGCGTCGCCGTAGGTCTGCACGTTGGGGCCGCTCATGGTCCAGGTGTCGGTGAAGTACATGGAAGCCCGGTCGTCCTCGCTCGCGGGCACCCACTCGGGATTGTCGCGCACGCCGTCGCCATTGGCGTCTGTGGCGTCGGGCTCACCGTACTGCGCGCCGCCGCCCGAGCCGAAATTGTTGGTTTGCGCGTACACCAGATATTTTGAGAAGTTGGAGTCGAGAAAGATGCGGCCCTCGAGCGTTCTCGTCTCGGTGCCCACGGTGGCGGTGGATTGCACAATCACCCAGTCCGCCTGGTTCGGGTAATTGATGGCCACGGCGTAATTGCCGACCGGCACGCCTGAGACTGACTGAAAGTTCGCCACGTTGATGGGGGTGGTGTTGATGAAGCCCGTGAAGGCGTTGAGGCCGACCTGGGCCATGGCGTTCTGCACCCCGGCCTCGGCTGCGGCGTAGGTGCGCACGCGACTGATCTCGCGCTCGACGTTGCGCCACTCTGCAAGGGTGCGCTCGAAAGTGGATGCGGAGGTGATGGTGATGACGGCCACCGCCAGGTAAGCAGTGATGAGCGCGATACCCTTCCTATTCTTGTTCTTGCCGAATCTCCGTCCTCGCGCCGCGTTTAGGGTTCTCATGGTCCGCCTCCTAACCCACCGCATTTCTCAAGACGGTGTCGCTCGAAAAGGTGAGGGGAAACGTACGTGCCGTTCCCGCCTGCCCCGTCGCGTCAGTCGCTTGAAGGGTGAGTGTCATGGTTACCAGGTTTTGGTTGCGGTTCACCGTGAAAATCTGAACGTCGTTGGCCACCACCCGGCTGAGACCGGGGACCGGGGCGAACGCCGCGTTGAGCACGTCGCGGTTGAGCTGATTATTCGTCACCGAATAGCGTACCCAGCGCCCCATGTCCTGAGGCAGGTTGGGGGCGTTGCAGTTGGGGGCCACGGCCACGCTCTGGCAGCTGCGCGTCTGGACCGCCTGGTCGTAGGCGCCCCACTCCACGGCCGGGTTCGCGGCCAGGTTGATGATGTCTCCGTCGTTGTCCCAGTCCACGGGTGTTTGAAAGGTCACCACGGTGTTGTTGAAGGCGTCCTGGGCCAGGGTCAGGCGCTGGGGATTCGCATTGGGGCTCGTCTGGCCGATCTCGCGGCTGATCGAGCGAAGGCTTTGCATGGCATCGTGATTGAGCCGCCCGGAGGCGTCGCTGGATCGAAACATGACATCGGAGATCTCCATGATTCCGTAGACGGACAGGGCAAAAAGCGGCAGGATGGCGACCACGAGCATGAGTTCAATGAGGGTGAATCCCCGGCAGCTTGCGGCGCATGAGGGGGTGCGCGAGAGGGGCGCCATCAGAATCGGCTCCTCAGGGTGGTGACCTCCAACTGCCCAGCCCGGTTGCGCTCTCCCAGCCAGGTGACCGTCACGGTCACCGTGGCAAGTTGTTGACCCACGGGGTTCGCGGGATTCGTTCGGATCGCAATCGCGCCGTTGTTCAAGCCCACCGGCACCAAGGGGGCCGTGTTGATCGCCAGGACGTTGTCGAGCGGGGTGTTCTTGACGGCCTCCAGGGTCGAGCGGGCGGCATTGGCCGCCAGCAGTCGCTGGCGCGTCTCGTTGGAAAAGGCCTGCGCGGCGGTGAGCACGTAGCAGACCATCGTGACCACCCCGGCCACGATGGCCAGACTCACCATCAACTCCATCAGCGTAAAGCCACGTTGGTTGTTTTGCATGCTCATACACGTTATCTAGTAGGCAGGAAGGGTGCCATGTCGCGTCCCCTTTAGGAGGGGGGGGTCGAGCACACCCGGGAGACCCGTAACCGGTGGGCCAATCCGCCCTGCAAGATCTTTTTCGGAAGAATGTCAAGATTTCTTGCGCTCGCCCAACCCGTAGGGGTCTGACCCCTATGGTATACTGGCGGCCGGCTTGCGTTCATTCCTGGAGGGCTCTCCCATGGTCATTGTTTTGAGTGGCGGGACCGGATTCATTGGAAGGGCTTTGCGTGATGAACTCCTGGCGGCGGGCCACCGTGTGGTGCTGCTGACGCGCCGGCTGGAGGCGGTCAAGGCGGGTGGAGCGCTCGAAGCCGAGCACTGGGACGCGAAAACGCTTGGGCCGTGGGCGGCGCGCGTGGATGGTGCCGACGCGGTCATCAACTTGGCCGGGGAGCCGATCGCCACGCGCTGGTCGCCTGCGGTCAAGCAGCGCATCGTCACAAGCCGCGTGGAGGCGACGCGGGCCCTGGTGTCGGCCGTCAGTCAGGCGCGACGAAAACCTTCCGTCTTTATCAACGCCTCCGCGGTGGGTTATTACGGAAATGTTCCCGAGGGTGACGTGCCGGAGACCCATGCGCGGGGCACGGGATTCCTGGCCGACACCTGCGCGCTTTGGGAGGAGGCGGCCCGGGGAGCGGAAGCGGCCGGGGTGCGCGTCGTTCTGCCCCGCATCGGGATTGTTCTCGAGCGCGATGGCGGCGCGCTCAAGGTGATGACTCTCCCCTTCCTGTTCTGGATGGGCGGGCCCATCGGCTCGGGCCGCCAGGCCTTTCCCTGGGTCCACCGGGACGACGTTGTAGGATCGATTCTCTTTGCCCTCGAGCGCCGGGAAGCGAGCGGGCCCCTCAACCTCACGGCGCCGCAGCCCGTTTCCTTGGCGGAGTTTTGCAGGGCCCTCGGCGGCGCGCTCGGCCGGCCCTCGTGGCTCCCGGCCCCCGCCTTCGCCGTTCGGTTGCTGGCGGGCGAAATGGCGGATGAAATGCTCCTGTCCGGCGCCCGCGTGGTCCCGCAGCGGCTCTTGAGTCTGGGTTACGCGTTCCGATACCCCAAGCTGGACGCAGCGCTTTCCGCAATCTTCCGCCGTGTCCAGCGCGGCCCGCGGCCCGATCTGCAAGCCGCCGCACGATAAATGTATGACGCGTTGATTGTGGGGGCGGGGTATCTGGGCGGCGCGATCGCCCGCCTGTTCCTGGCTCAGAAAATGACGGTGGCCGCCCTGGTGCGCACCGAGCCGCGCGCCGCCCAGCTTGCGGCCGCGGGCATCGATCCCATCGTGGCGGACCTCTTCTCGCCCTCCACCTTTCAAAATCTCCCGGCTGCCCAGGCCGTCATTTTCTCACCCGCCCCACAGGTTCACGACGCGGACAACTACCGTTACCTTTACCGGGAGGGCATCGGCGACGTCCTCGCGGTTCTCGCGCGGCATTCTGAACCCCCGAGGCGTGTCTTGTACACCTCGAGCACCGGCGTCTGGGGCGATCAGGCCGGCGCGTGGGTCGATGAGTCCGTGCCCCCGAGCCCGGACAGTGAGCGCGCCGAAATCCTCCTGCAAGCCGAGCAGCAAATCCTGCGCTCCGGGTTTCCCGCCATCGTCCTGCGCCTGGCGGGCATCTATGGCCCGGACCGCAACCGCGTGGAGTCGTTTCGCTCGCGCCATTGGCCGGAGATCGAATCGGACTCTGTCATGAACATGATCCACGTGCAGGACGCCGCCTCGGCCGCAGTGTATCTTCTGGCGCGCGCGGAGCCGGGAACGCTTGCGGTGGGCGTGGACAATCTGCCCGTGCGCCAGTCGGAGTTCTGCGCGTGGCTCGGGGCCAAGCTCAAGATGAAGCGCCGCGAGATCGTGATCGGCGAGATCAAGCCGGAAGGCAAACGCTGCCGCAACACGCGCTTGAAGCAGCTCGGCTTCAGCTTCAAGTACCCGACGTTTCGGGAAGGCTACACCGATCTCTTGCGGCGCCTCGCGCGCGGGGAAAAGGTATGAGCGAGCTTGCAGCCGTCCTCGCTCCCCGCAGGGTCGAGCCGCTGTGTCCCATCTTCGGCGAGTGCGGCGGCTGCGCCACTCAGGATCTTGCCTATGAGGACGAGCTGGCGGCGAAGGAAGCTGACTTCAAGGGCCTGCTTCAAAGCGCGCTGGGTCTTGAGAGCGATGTTTTCGAACCCATCGTGCCTTCACCCAAGCCCTATCATTACCGCAGCCGGCTGGACCTCACGCTCCTGCGCACGCGCGCGGGCGAACACCTGATGGGGTTCATGCCGCGCGAGGGCCGCAGGATCGTGCCGGCTCACGCTTGCGCCATCGCGTGCCCCGAGATCTCGGAGTTTCTGCCCGAGCTGGCTCGTCAGGCGGCCGAGCGCCTGCCCGCGAACTATGAACGCGCCAACCTCGTGGTGAGAACGAGCGAGGACGGCCGCGTGCGTTGGGGCGGCATCGGGCCCCGCTCGCTCGAGATGGAGGAGAAGGACTATTTCTGGACTACGGTGGGCGGGGGAAAGATTTTCTATTCCCTCGAAACGTTCTTTCAAGCGAACCTGTCGATCTTGCCCGCGCTCATGGGCCGCCTGTCGGGCTTCCTCGCGATGGATCGCGACACGGCGCTCTTTGACCTGTACGCCGGTGTGGGGCTCTTTGGGGTTTCGTTTGCGCCGGCCGCCCGGCGGGCCGTCTTAATCGAGGAGCATCCGGGCTCGATTCGCCTGGCGCAATTCAATGTCGCCCACCGGGGCCTGTCGAATGTCGAAATCATCGGCGGCCGGGTGGAGGCGGCACTCGGGGCAGCCCTTGCGGCGGCCCACGGCGGGCGGCGCGCGGCCATCGTCGATCCGCCCCGCGCGGGCTTGAGTGAGGAGGCGTGCCGCGCGCTCACGGCAGCGTCCTCACTTCAGGCGCTTGCCTATCTTTCCTGCTCCCCGGTTTCCCTGGCGCGCGATCTCGCGGCATTTCTCGACGGCGGGTGGACGGTCGAACGGGTCGCGCCCTTCGATTTCTTTCCCAAGACCCGGCACCTGGAAACGCTCGCGCTGTTGCGTCCCCCTGGGGCGCCATGAGGACCGAACACCTGCTCCCCCTGGACATCCTGCTCTATAAAGGAAAGGGCTTCGTGAGTTGGCTCATCCAGATCGGCACCGGAAGCCGCTACAATCACGTGGCCGTGGTCGTGGATCCGGCCGTACGATCCGGCATTGAGTCCAACGTGGGCCACGAGGGCGGCGTGCGCCGCATCGATCTTTCCTGCCTCGACGAGCGGGAGGTGGACGTCTTCCGTCTCAAACCGCAGTTTCAGGTGGACCGGCCCAAGGTGGTCTCGTATCTGGAGTCGAAACTCGGCGCGGCCTTCGATTATGCGGGCGTGATCTGGTTGGGTGTCCTCAAGGTTGCGAGTTCGCTGACCGGATTTGCGGCCCTCAAATTTTACAACCACTTTCAAAAGGAGAAGGATTATTTCTGTAGCGAGCTGTGCTACGAGGCGTTTGACCAGGGAGGGGTAGACATCGTGCCGCAGGTGGGGCAGGCCGAGACCGTCTCGCCGGGCGACATCGCGCAAAGCGAGTGTCTCGAGAAGGTTCCCTAACCCGCACAAAAGGTACCAGGTACCTTTTGATTAGGAGAGGGTATGACGACGACACTTGAAGAGAAACCGAAGACCGGCGCCGAGGCGCTTCGCCGCGAAACGGCGGAGGCGGCCCGCAGCCACAAGGCTTCATGGATCCGCTTCGGCCAGCTTCTTTACGCCGTGCATAAGGACAAGCTGTTCAAGGCGTGGGGCTTCATGGCCTTTGAGGGTTACTGCGGCCAGGAACTGGGCATCCGCCAGGCCACGGCCGTGAAGCTCCTGCGCTCCTATCAGTTTCTGGAACGCGAGGAGCCGCGCCTCGCGTCCCACCGCCTGCATGGGGACGTGAGCCCGCGGACCTTGCCCGGCTATGAATCGGTGAACGTGCTGCGCCTCGCCAAGGCGAATAAAAAGCTCACCGCGCGCGAGTACGAAGCCCTGCGCTCCTCCGTCATGGAAGAGGCCAAGGAGCCCAAAGAGGTCCGCGCCCAGGTGCGCCGGCTGCTTGAGGCGCGAGAGGAGCGCGACCCGCGGGAGCTGCGGCGCGAGAGGCGAAACGGCGCGTTGAGACGCCTTATCTCGGCGCTCACCCAAGCCCACAAGCAGTTCGGGGCCGAGCGGCTGGTTCCGGATGGCATACTGGCGCAGATCTCTGATTTGGCGGAGAAACTGGAAGCGCAGATCGAAACGGGATAGTGCCGTGCCAGGTCTAAATGGCTTTCAGCCCGAGATCAAAGAGACCTGGCACCCTTAGAGGAGTAACCTCGCGAGTTCGACGGGGAGGACCGCGAGAATCCGAAACGGCAGGAAAGAGATGCGCGCCACCGTGTCGCGCTTCATGCGGCTGAAGATGGATTCCCATACCCGGCTGACCAGGTACGAGAACCCCGTCACACCCTCGTAGCGCTCGTGGAAGTTGAGCTCAATTTCGGTGGGCTGCGCAGTCGCCGCAGCCGAGTGATCCACGATCACGATCTTTCCGATCTTAACGTCCAGCTTGTCAATGAGGACTCCCGGCAAAGGCACCCATTTGAAGGCGTCGATGTTCATGTGGCCGTTCTTGTTCTTGACGAGGGTCAGCTCCTCAAGCTCGACCGAGACCTCCTTCAAGCGGATCCGCCAGCCCAACATAGTATTCAAGTCGAAGCGCACCATGGCTTTCGAGACCCTCGCCAGCGCGCCGCCCCGGAAGCCGAAGGGGTTGGGGACCTGCAGGTTCTCAATGCCTAAGCTGGATGGAGTGAGCTGGACGCTCAGAGCCCCGGGCGCCAGGGCTCCCAGGGGGCCTGAGGAGGCCATGAGGGGGGTTTGAGCCAAACCCGGCTGGGCGGCCAGCACGCTAAACGCTGTAACTGCAATCGCTGCAATGGTTTTCATACGCCCGCTCGAAATAAACATATGA
>CAZPNG010000353.1:0-9338 GCA_964587845.1 uncultured bacterium
CTTGCGGCCTTGGTGTACGCGCGAAAGTTCGGCGCAGCGGGCTTGAAAGACCTCCTGCTCGTGGGGGTTGACCTTGGCGCCCGCGGCGTCAAGGGCGCGACCAGCACTTCGAGGGGGTGGCTCATGCCGTGGGCACGGACCGCGAGCATTGTCCGGCGGATCAAAACGCAATTCATCTTCGATGACGAGGATTTGACGCTGCTGGCGACGGTCGGTCGAGCCCGGCCTCTTGATCTCAGGGACCCCCGTGCCACGGCGGCGTGGCGCTCGATCTATGAGGGCTTGCAGGATCTCAACCGCGCCGCCTACAAGCGGCTGCGCGCGGAGGCGCGGCACCGTGACGGCCACGACTTAAAGGAAGAAGAGGCGCACGATCAGCCTGTCGACCCGGCCAGCCGGCCGTGGGGCTACACCCTGTTGGGCGCGATCGTGATGGGCGCCATCCTGTGCTCCATTGCATCCATGGCTTTCGGGACAACCGTGGCGGTGGCCGTCGGGATCGGCTGGGTGGTGATCAGCGCGTGGCGCGTGCAGCAGCGGGGCGCTTTCTTGACCGGGTGGGGCAAGCTCGTGGTTGGGTTCGCATCGTTCATCATCGTGGGCGCCGTCGGTGTCGTGGTCGGCGCGCTGACATTAGTGGCTTCACCCCTCCTGGCGTGGTCGGAGCCTGGAAGGAGCTCGATCCGCTGGGGCCTCGCGCAGGCGCGCGCGCTCATCATGCTCGGCCCGCACCTCTTGGGCCAGTTCTTCTACTGGTACTTCTTCGATGCGTGGAGCTTTGCGCTCTGGAACGGGTCCCAAGATTACCTGGGCCACAGTGGCAAAGTGGAGAACTTGGCAGGCGTTCAGGAAAGCTCGATTGATGCTCTGGTGGGTTTTGTGCAGGCCTCGGAGAAACCGCAGTACGGGCGCACGTTCGTCACCTGGAAGCAAGGCAACCTGGCGGAGCGGGCCTTCTATTACTTATTCTTGAGCTGGTTTAAGAGAGTGCTCAACTGGCGCTATGCCAGCCACCTGGGCGGCGTCCTGGTTCGCGCGGTGGAAGCGGTTATTTACCGGCCCTTCATCGAGCCTTTGACGACGTTTGCCTACCGCCGGTTTTTGTTCGCCGTGATCGGCGGCGCGCTCTTGGCGCTCCTGGTGTTCTTGCCTCATGGCGGCGTGGGCTTGATGGCTCTGGCCGCGCACCTCGCGGCTTATCAGTGGGTGGCGGCTGTTCCTGTCCTCGGCATCACGGTGACGGCGCTCTTGAGCGCGTTCACGATCCAGGGTTTGATCAAGACCTCCCTCATGTCCTTTCTGCTCACGTATCCGAAGTATTGGCGCCAGTATTACAACCGGCGCATCGATCAGGCCCTTCTCGCCGGGCGGGCGCATTTTGATCAATTGAGAATCTCGAGTCTCGACTATCGAGTGGTGCGGTCTGCCGTGGACGGCATCCTCGCTTCCGGCCTTTCGCCGAGCGAAAAACTATCCACCTTGGCAAACCTGGACGCATTCGTGACGGGAGGTCGAGTACGGTACACATCGGACAGCCAGCCGTTTTTATTGCAAGCGATCCTGGAAGATGTCTTGATCACACAGCACGCGCAGGCAGCGGGCAGTACGGCGGCCCCCGCGGACCGCGCTGCAACGCTTGCTGCAATTCGGACAAGCGCCCGATCGCCCCCGGCCCCTTCCTTATTCGCCCGCGTGCGGCACATCTTCGGCTCCCTGCGCGACGCCTGGAAAGACCCGCGTTTCCAGGAGGCGTGGGCCAAGTCGATCGGCGGCATGGTCACCGTGGGCGCCGAAATCGCCATGCTGGCCGGCGACATCCAGACCCATGAAGTCGGCGCCGGCGGCTACCTCGATCAACTTCCCGGATTCAAGCAAGTCAACCAGAGCATCGACACCGCGCTCAACGCGGCCAATGACGTTCTGGGCGAACCCTTCGGCGAGACCGTCGAGTTCGGTCTCTTCGCTTCTCCCATCAATTTTGTCGAGCATCACATGATCAACATGGGCGAGTGGATGCTGGAAGGTTTCCAACGTCTCACCGGAGTGCCCGTGTTTGACTGGATGGCCCGCAGCGTGGCTCAGGGCGTGCTCTTCTTAGATCCAGACCATGTGGACGCCAAGCTCATGGTCGAACACCACAAGGGCATCCATGAGATTCAGCTCCTGCATTCGGCCGAGGCATCCATTGTGAACCTCGAGGCCTGGGTGGCGCGCGTGAGTCCCCAGGCGGCCGGGGGCGACGGAGGGGACGGCGGGGACGGCGGGGGAGACGGTGACAAAGGGGCGACCCAGCTTTCGCGCTCACTCCTCGAACGTGTGCGGACCACTGCCTTTGGCGGCTACGATGAGCGGGACAAGGAGTTCGCCCGCTTGAACCTTGCGATCGCGGTCGACCAGGCACGCGCCACCCTTCAGATGTACAAAGACCGGAATCAAATTGAACTGCCCGGCCAAACGGTCGATTTTGACGCCCTCATCGAGATCATCGAAGGCAAGCAGGACATGCCCTCCGATAAGGAAGTGCGAAGCCGTATGCAGGAGATCGACTACGCGCTGCGCAAGGCCGTTCGCGAGAAAGCGGAGGCGTTGCGCCAGGAGGTCGAGAAGCAAAGGGAGGCGGCTGCCGCCGCGCAGCCGGGCGCTCCTCCCGCAGATGACAAGCTGAAAGCGCTGAACGAAGCGCAGACACCTGAAGACGTCGCCATGGCGCTGGGCAGAAAACCCGAGGACATGGAGAAGCTGAAAGTGATCGTCGACAGCGTGATCCAGGCCGTGGACGATGCGGACCTCGCTGAGAAAGCAGGCCGCGCGGTGCGCCTGCCCCACGAGAAGATTTCCGAGGCGATCGGGTTCGTCGAGAAGAGCACGTTCTTTAACTGGCTTACTGAAATGGGCAGGGCGGCCGAGGATCAGATGCTCAAAGCCCGGCCCAAGGTCAATGTCTTGGCTCCGCCGCAAAAGCCCGGTCCGCCGGATGTGAGCCCCGATGAGCTCGAGCGCCAGAAGGAGGAGCTGGACCGGATTCACAAGGCCCGCAAGGAGCGCGAAGCCAAGGAGTTCCAGACCCAGGACCTGGACAATCAGATCCGCAAGCAGCTCGAAGAGATTGAGAAACGCCGCCAGCAGGGGTTTGCCTCTCCGGACCCTCTTCTCAACGAGGAGTATCTGAAACTGCGCCTGGAGGCGGACCTGGTGCGGGGCGGCACCCCGCCGGATCCAGCCAAGGCGTTCGCGGCCGACACCTATGAACTTGCCAAGGCCCTGTCCCGCTTCCGCGATAGCGACATCCAGCGCTACCTCGCCGCCTACAAGAGCGCTCAGACTGAGCCGGGTCGCACCCTCGCAGACGGCGTGAAGACCCTTCGCGAGGCATTTCACCTGTCTTATTTCGAGTCCAAGTTCCCTCAACTCAAAGAGCTTCAGGACGTCAAGGCCCTGCTGGCGCGCCTGGCGCAGGGCGCGGTCTCGGACAAAGACTTTCGCCAGGACGTGAGCAAGGCGTATCAAAACCTTTTCGACGCTGCGGCGCGCGCGCTTTTGCAGAAGCACGCCATCACACAACCATTCGGCAACGAAATGCAACGCGTTTTGAAAGTCATGCAGCCCACGCACGTGCACGTGGAAAGCGTGCAGGACGCGATCCGCATCCTGAACGACCATCTCGCGCCCTACTTTGAGGGCGAGCTGCGGGGCCCCGTGCGCTGCGGCATGTGGGACGGGCCGGTGACAAACCTGGGTGAGCTGGCGGCCGCGATCGAAACGAAGGAAGGCGTGAAAGTGTCGGTCATGGGCCGCTACCTGGGCTCGCAAGCCGAGGATTTGGTGAAGGAATCCTACAACCTCTCGCGCCTGCCGCGCATTTACCTTCGCATCGGCGGCACCATCCTCATACCGGGCGGGCCCACGGGTATTATCACGCTCGGCATCCACTGGGAATCCGAGCGCGGCTGGCGGCAAAAGCTCATGCAGCAGGACTACGCGCGCCTGGCGGAGGAGGCCCGCATCGGCGTGGACATCCTGAACTCGATTCTCGATTTCGTGTCCACGATGAAGGAGCTCGAGCAGGACAAGATGGTGGCAGACCTAAAGGGTAAGGACCGGTTTGATTTCGGCGTTCTGGGTTTTTCATCGGCGGTGCGCCGGTTCTACCAGCAAGGCGGGCGCCAGGACCTTCAAGACCTGTTGAACCTGGAAATCTCCGACCGCGAGGGCATGCAGCGCACGTGGCAGAAGATTGCGTTTGTCGAAGGTGTCCTGGCCGAAAAACTACACTTGCCCGCGCACGTTGCGCTCGAGGTGGGCGAGAAGCTCTTGCACTCGCCGATCGGCGGCAAGATCGACATGGTGCGCGGCCCGGCGGCCTCGGCCGAGGCGGACAAGAAGGTTTACGAGCACCTGCGCAGCCAGTTCGGCGTCTTGAAACAGGTCATGGAAAACCGCCTGAAGAAGATCAGCGTGACGTTCGAGGCATCCTACATTCCACCCAATGCCGGCGCGGTGTTTTTCCTGTTCGCAGCGGACGCCGGCCCGAACCTCAAGCTCATGGAGTACCAGGCGCAGCTCAACGCGGCCCAGGCGGCCGTGCAGCAGTCGCTCACGGGCGCGTGGCGCGACTACTACCAACACACGAGATACTTTGAGCAAGCTCTGGCGAATATCCAGTTGCTGGAGGGCGAGGTCCAGAAATCCCGCGAGAACTTGGAGAAAGTACAGGGGGCATCGGGCCCGGGCAGCCCCGATCCGAAGAACGTGAAGCAGCTTCGCGCCGCGCGCGATTCCACCTCGGACGCCGTGCGCAAGCACCATGCCGAAATCATCCGCTCCCAGCGCATCCTGCTGGAACTCGACCGCATCGCCTCCGAGCTCGACAAGGCCTCCGAAATTTCGACCTTCACCGACCTCGACAAGCAGATCAAGGCCTCCGCCCGGCCGGCGATTGCGCAGTACCAGGCCAAAGCATCAGCGCTCTACGCCAGCTTTGTGGACGTTGAGAAGGATCTCCTCGCCGATCAGAAAAGTCTGGAAAAAGCGTGGAAGTGGATTTCCCCGCAGCTCACGGCGGGGGAGTCGGCGCGGCTCAAAGCGGCGATTGAGGGCGATCCCAAGGTGCGAGCCGGACAAGTGAGCGAGGCTCTCGATGAAGCTCGAGCGCGCCTGCTGTCGGGTTTGAAAAAGCAGTTCCTGGGCGGCTTGGCGAACCGGTTTGAAGGGGAGGCGCGCGGAGAGATCGTCAAGACCCGCGCGGATCACCGGCAGCACAGCGCAAAGCTCAAGTTGGAGGAGCGCGACTTCGTCGGCCACGCTCGGCTCTTGAACGAACGCGAGTACCGGGAAGCGTTTGCGCTTTACCTCACATCCGCCCACCGCCACCTGATGAGTCTTTACACCTACGCTTACTCGCCCCTGCCCATGCCCAAGGCGCATCGCGACAGTTACATGAGTGAAGCCCACAGTCTGCAGCTTCAGGTGCTTCAGATTCAAGAGCAGGTGATGAAAAACCTGAGCGCCAACGTGGGCCGGCTGCATTCTCACGGCCCCGGCTTTCTCCTGGGATTCGACGAAGCGCGGCAAGGCAACCTGACGCACCTCACGCCCGCCGATCAGCAAGCCACGCGCTTGATCTTCCAGCAGGCCCAGGAGTTTGTTTCACGGGAACGCGCCCGCATTCTGTATCTCTGGCACCTGTCCATGAAAGACAAGACGCCCCAGGAGCGGGCCGCCATGCAGCAGGCCAACCGCAACTCCGGCGCATTGAGCTACGAGCAGTGGGTCCAGGCGCGGGGCGGGGAGGCCGGCATGGAAGGGTTGCGCAACCAGGTCACCGGCTTTGTGCAGGCGGGTGAATTGGACTACTCCCTCGCACCGATGGCGTTTTTCGAGCGGGCGTTTCGCAACGGCCCCGAGGTTGAACTTTACAAGGCGGAAGACGGGCGCTACTTCATGCGGCAGATGAAGATTTACGAGCGCGTCACAGGCAATCGGTTGCCCGACGACCCCGCCGGTAGGGAGAAATTCCGAGCTTGGCTCGGCCTGCCGTTCAAACTCATCGGCGGCCTCTTCAAGGTGGCGATCGGGCCTCAAGATCAGGTGACGGCGGAGCTTGAACAGACGCGCATCGGCGGGGGATTCGGCAGCGGCATCTTTGGCATCGGCGCCGCCACGGCGGGCCGCGCGCAGCGCACCACTCCTCCTGCGACCGGCGCGTCGGCGAGCTCCGGCGTGGCGGGCCAGTCGGCCGTCGCGTCCGTGACGGGGCAGTCGCCTGCGGATCAGTTTGCGGACGCAGCGCTCGATGTGGCCGTGTCGCCCGTTCAGGATCCCGTGGCCCAACAGGCGATGGCCCAGCAGCTTTCCGCCGGCGGGCAGTTCGTGGGCGCGGGCGTGACCTCGAGCGTCTCGATTCCGGGCACCGGCACGCTCCTGGGCGGCGGCAAGCAACGCGGCGCTCCCCAAGTGGAGAGCACGGTGCTCGCTTACTTGGGCGCCACCGTGCGGATCACCAATGCCCTTCCTTATTTGTATGAGGTGACCGAGCGCGAGCGCTATGCCAATTTCGTCGCGAACCGCGAAGTACCCCTCAAGGGTAAGCTTCTCGGCATGATTCAAGATGCGGTCAACATCAACGTGAACCGCGAGATCGACGAGAGCATGGACCAGGCGGTGGGCGCGCTTCAGTCCGAGCGCGAGCTCCTGCGCAGCCTGGCGGTGCAGTTCGACCCGGCCGGGGAGCAGGTTTCCGGCGCGTACGTGGGGGAGGAAGTGCCGCTTCTCACCGACGTGCGCATTCAGCAGGCGCTCCAGGTGAAGCAGCGCACCGGGCAGGACACCGAGGTGCGCGCCATGGGCGTGGCCGATGATTTCGCGATTCCGATCGACCAATGGACCGCCGTTCAGCAGAAGATCGAATCTCTCGAGATGGATTTCGACAACGTGGGGGATTTTGAAAAGCTCAATCAGATTTTTGAAGACCCGGTGGCCAAGCGCTACTTGGGTCCCGACCTGGAGCACCGCCGCAAGCTGGCGGAACTCGCGACCGCCATCGCCCTCTATGAGGCGGCGCGCGACAACCGGGAGCTCGAGCTGGATTTTGACGTCTCCTTCTCGGGGCGCCTGCAGGCGTTCCTGACGCTCCGCGCGTTCCCCAAGTGGCTCATGGGCTTTTACCGCGATCAGATCACCGACCGCAAGCAGTTCACCGAGAACACGCCTCCCATCGCCCAGATCCGCGGCCTCTCGGGCCTGGATTTTCCGGTGCGCGGCGTGATCGTGGGCGATAAGTTCTGGATGGACCCTGACTATGTGGAAGCGCTCACCGAGGCCAACCCGATGCAGACGCAGCAGCCCGTGGACCGCGTGGCCGCGCGCAGGGCCCTGGAAGCCGGGATCCCGATGGGTGAATTTGCGAACGTGCTGGCCAAGCACCGCGGGGACTTGGAGACCGTCCCGGTCACGCTTCCGGACGGCTCGCAAGGGACGGGCGTTCGCGTCGAGGGCATCGTGGAAAGCGACGGCAAACTGCGCCTTTATTCGAGCAAGGCCATCCTGGAACACGCCAAGGCGGACAGCCAGAAGCCCATCTTCGGGCAAGCCGAGTCGCGCAGCGCCAGAGTCGCCAAGTTGGGCGTGGCTCTCGCGTACTACAACCTGCACCGCCATGAGGACGAAGTGCCGTTGAAGCGCGAGGCGGCGCTCACTGAGATTCAAAACGTCCGCGACGCCCTGGGCGTTCACATGCTGCAGCTCAAGCGCTTTGAAGCGCGCCTGGAAGAGGTTGAGCGCCAGACGGCCATCCCGGACGCCGTGAAGCTCGACCGCCGGCGCGACGTGATCAGTGAGCGCAACGCCGTGATCGGATTTCAAAAGCTTCTGGCCGATGGCATCCTTCAATACCGCTCTCTGGGCGGGGACGCCGCCACCATGAGTCGGGAAATTTCCAAGCTTGCGGTGCCTGCGGCGGTCAAGCCGGTCTGGACTCCGGCCAAACCGGGCGATCCCGCGCGAGCCACGGTCCCGGGCGTGACCCAAGTTTTGGGGATGGACGAAGCCTCGATCTTGAAAGAACGGAGCGAGCTGGCCGCGATCGACTCTGAGCGCCTGAAACGCGCTCTCGGGTATGCTCAAGACCGCCAGGGCCGCTTGATCGGACCTGAGATTCATGATGAGAACGGCGCGCTTCGCGTGGCGCAATCGCACCTGAGGCACTACCGCGGCAGCGGCTGGCAGCGCACCCGCGACCGCTTCCAGGAGGACGCTTCCATCATTGCGGGCTATCCGCTGACGGTGGGGGTCTTTTTCTCGGTCGGCAAAGAGAATATTTCCGATTTGATCCACCGGGCCCCGAAAGACCGGGCGGCGATCGAACAGGCCGAGCAGGAACGACAGAGGGGCGATGAGGCCAAGCGCGAGCGGGTGCTCTTTTGGGCGACCGAGATCGACAAGCTGCGCGAACAATACGACGCCGAGCTGGCGGTCTTCCGCCACCTCGAAAAGAATTACCTGCCCCTAGCCAGGCAGCGCGCCCAGGAACGCGCCGAGCGGCCCGCCGACTGGCTGGGCTTTCGCGGCGCGGAGGCGCAACTGGAGCGCCAGCGGCTGCGGCTGCACGACCTCGCCATGCGGGTGAAGATTTCGGAGGCGCGGCTGCGGGCCGAGGTCGATAACCGCGAGCTCGAGGGCGAGCTCATCCATCGAGGCGACACCCCGGCGGACCGGGAACTTTCGGTTTACGATACGCCCGTCATCAATCCCAAGGCATTTGTGGAACTCATGCACTTCGGCGCCGTACAGCCCGAGTACCACGACAAGCTGCGCCAGTACCGGGAGTGGTTCGCCGGCGCCGACCTGAAGGGGAAAAGCAAAGACCAAAGGGCGGCTTTGGAGTTCCAGAAGGCGGCGCAACTCATGGGGATTCCCATCCGGGATGTGCGCGACTACGCGAAGATCGATTACCAGTCGCCGCAAGGCCGGGCGCTCCTGTGGGCCCTGGCGGGCACCGACCCCGACGTGTGGTGGATGCGCCTGCAGGCCCAGATCGAACACCTGACGGCGAAAGAGCTCGGCTTCCTCGTCTTCGGTCCTTTCATCATCGACTTTGGCGCCAACCTCTTCGCCGGCGTGACGGCAGAGGGGGGAGTGGTGGCGCCTGGCGCTTTCCTGCAAATCACCTTTGACTGGGGCGCCCGCATGAAAATGGTGCAGGCCCAGCAGAAGCGAGCCATCCTCGCGCAGCTCGGTTACCGTGACGCTCTGAACCAGCAGGCGCGCGAGCTCATGATCCAGACCGCGGATTACCTGGCCACGGCTTATGTCTGGCAGCTTTCGAGCATGGTGCTCGCCCA
>CAZPNG010000354.1:0-2757 GCA_964587845.1 uncultured bacterium
TACCTGCTGGGAAGTGGAAACCTCGCTGGGGGCCGAGGAGCTGCTGGACGCGCTGCTTGCCGTCGAGGCGCGCCTGGGCCGCCAGCGTTCTGAGCGCTGGGGACCGCGCACGATCGATCTGGACCTGTTGTTTTATGAGAGCCTGGTCATCAGGACCGAGCGGCTCACGCTACCCCACCCCCGGCTTCACGAGCGGCTGTTCGTCCTCGAGCCCCTTGCGGCGTTGAACCCCGATTTCATACATCCCTTGCTGGGTGTGGACATCCACGACCTCGCTGCCGCCGCCCGCCGGGAAGCCCGGCGTCCCGGGTGCGTGGCGTGAAGATTGTCCGCTCGATTTCCCGCCTGCGCACGCTCCTCGCCCGACACCGGGCCCGGGGAAAAACGATCGGATTCGTTCCCACCCTGGGCGCCCTGCATAGGGGGCATGGCTCCCTCGTGCGCGCATGCACTCGCGCCTGCGACGTCACCGTCGTGAGCATCTTCGTCAACCCCCTTCAGTTCGGGCCCCGGGAGGATTTCAAGAGCTACCCGCGCACCCTGGGGCAGGATGCAAGACTTGCGCGCGCCCAGGGCGCGGACTTCCTTTTTGTTCCCACCGCTCAGGAAATGATTGGCGGGGGAGTCCAGACCCGCGTGCGGTTGGGGCGTCTGGCGGACGGACTGTGCGGCGCGTGCCGGCCCGGCCACTTCGAAGGCGTGGCGACGGTGGTGGCCAAGCTCTTTGCGATCGTGCAGCCCCATGCGGCGTTCTTCGGCGCGAAGGATTACCAGCAATTTCTGGTCATTCGTCAAATGGCGCGCGACTTGAATTTTCCGGTCCGCCTGTGGCTCTGCCCCACCGTGCGCGAGCCGGACGGCCTGGCCATGAGCTCCCGCAACCGCCATCTTTCGAGCCGGGAGCGCCGGCGGGCCTTGGCTCTGATCCGCAGCTTGCGGGCCGGCCGTTCGCTCGTGAGTCGGGGTACACGCAACCCCCGCCGCATCGTGCGGGAAATGAAGCGGGTGCTCGCGAGCGAGGTCACGCGCCTGGAGTATGCCGAGGCCGTGAGCCCAGAGGATCTCGCACGCCCCAAGGTGCTGCGGGGTCGCGTGCTGCTGGCCGTGGCGGCGTTCGTGGGCCGGACCCGCCTGATTGACAACCTGGTCGTGAATCTGTAGCATTATTCATTTGAGGGAATACGCCGGCCATGATGTGGATACAGGTGCTCAAGTCCAAGCTTCACCAAGCGCGCGTCACGGGCTCCAACCGGGAGTACGAGGGGAGCATTATGATCGACCGGGACTTGATGGATGCGGCCTCGATCCAGCCGGGGGAAAAAGTCCTCATCGGTAACATCGAGACCGGCGCGCGCTGCGAAACCTACGTGCTGGCCGGCCCCCGCGGGTCCCGCGAGATCCGCTTGAACGGCGGGGCGGCGTTTTACGGCAGCGTGGGCGACCGCATCCTCGTCATGTCGTTCGCGCTCCTGGAAGTCGAGGAGGCGAAAAGCTTCCAGCCCTCCATCATCCGCTTGAACGAGCGCAATGAAATCTTGACGCCCGTCGCGACCTGACCGTAGTCTCACCATGTCCCGTCAAACCGTTTCCATCATCGGCTGTGGAGCCATCGGCTCCGTGCTCGCGCGTGAAATCTCCCGCCGCTTCCGCGGCCGCTTTCGCGTGGCTTATCTAGCGGACCGCCTCGCCCCTCGTGCCCGCCAGCTAGCCCGCCGCCTGCCCGGGCGCGTGCGCGTGGTCTCCAATCTCGAGGCCCTGCGGCGCGCGAACCTCACGATCGAATGCGCTTCGCAGGAGGCCGCGCGGGAGCTCAGTCGCCGGGCGCTCGCGTCGGGCAAACACCTGGTGGTCTTAAGCGTGGGCGGGCTTCTGGGGATCCGCGGGTTTGACCGCCTTCTCGCGCGCGCCAAGGGCCGGATCTGGGTTCCCTCGGGGGCGATTGGAGGATTGGATGTGCTGCGCGCCGGCCGGTTTGACTCGCTGCGCGAAGTTGAGCTCACCACGCGCAAGCCGCTCGCCGCCCTGGCGGGCGCTCCCGGCTTGCGGCGCAAGCTGCGGGGCCGCGAAACCGTCCTCTTCGACGGCAGCGCGGCGAAAGCGGTGCGTCTTTTTCCCAAGAACGTCAACGTCGCGGCGCTCGTCAGTTTTGCGGGGCTCGGGCCCCGGCGCACGCGCGTGCGCGTGATCGCTTCCTCGCGCGTGCGCAGAAATTGCCATGAGCTCACGCTTCGGGGGGCTTTCGGCCGCGCGCGCATGATCTTCGAAAACGAGCCCTCTCGCTCGAATCCCGGCACAAGCCGCCTCGCCGCGTTCTCGGTGCTCGCCCTGCTGGAGCGCATGACGGCCCCCCTGGCGGTCGGCTCTTGACCCCAGAGGCCGCCCCTGTGGGACCCCTCATTTCCGTCCGCGGGGCGCGCGAGCACAACCTCAAGAATATCTCCCTCGACATCCCCCGCAACAAACTTGTGGTCATCACCGGTCTGTCCGGCTCCGGCAAATCTTCCCTCGCGTTCGACACCATTTATGCGGAGGGCCAACGCCGCTACATCGAGTCCCTGTCCTCCTACGCGCGCCAGTACCTGGAGAAACTGAAGAAGCCCGACGTCGACATGATCTCCGGCCTCTCGCCGGCCATCTCCATCGATCAGAAGGGCTTCACGCACAACCCGCGCTCCACGGTGGCCACCGTCACCGAGATTTACGATTACCTTCGGCTGCTGTACGCCAAGGTCGGCGAGCTTTTTTGTTACCGGTGCG
>CAZPNG010000355.1:0-3806 GCA_964587845.1 uncultured bacterium
CCAAAACCGCGCTAGCGTCGAATCAAATACGGCCGCATAGTCCTGCCCGAACGTGTATCCCAGTTTGTCGATGTCGCCCATGAGGTCACAGGTTTCCGTGACATTCGCCATGCCATGGTCTGAAAAGATGTAAAGTTCGACGCGCTCATACCTGCGCTGTGCAGCCTTGTAGAGCTGACGCAGGCTTTCGTCATACCCTTCGATCTTGCGATCGACGAGTTCGGAGCCGGTGCCGTAGGCATGTTGTAGGGCGTCGAGGGCTCCGAGCGCCAGGTACGCAGCGCGGATCTCTCCTCTTTGCAGAGCGTGATGCAAAGTCTCAAGATTTTTCTCTTCGCTTGCCCCCCAATCCGAGAGATAAAACGGAACATGGCGCTCGCGCAGGGCGTCAAAGATGGTCGGCAAGCCCGAGTTGATCCCCCCCGGCTGGAAAATGTCACGCTTCTCCGAATAGTTGAACAACGGCAGGTGGCGAAACGGCATGTTGTAGATCTGGAAGTATCCCGTGTATCCGCAGGTGCGCGCGATGGCGTTGGAGAGCGTGCGGCGCAGCAGCGCGCGCCCGCTGATGACGCTTGGTAATACGCCCAGGACGCGGCACATGCCGAAGGGCGAGTGGGCCGGATCGTAAAAGAAGAAGGCAAAGTGTCCGTGATCGCGCGGCGGTTTCCCCGTGAGGATGGTGGGAATGCACGTGCTGCTGTAGCCCAGCACGGTCTCAAGCGGCGCTTTGATCTGCAGCAGATCGTTTAAGAAGGCGTGTTGTCGGAGAAGTTCCCAGCCAAACCCATCGATGAAAACAAACATGCTTAAGTGTTGCTTGGTGTGCATGTTGCCCCCCTTCTCCGGCATGCCTTCCGGATGCTATTCGGTGCATTAAAATACTAGCATATATTATAATGTATTACAAATAAGATCAGGCATGATAAGCCGTTGTGGGATCGGGAGTTAGATGGGTTGAGAGAGCTGGAGGTGCGTGCCTAAGGTCGGCTCACGCGGGGGAACTTGTAGAGCGTTTTGATGTCAGATCCCCCGCGCGAAGGGTGTCTGGAGGGGCTAGCTTTGGAAGGCGCGGACGGACTCTTCGCGGGTGTTGAAAATGTCGAAGACGCGATGCATGCGCACCAGCTCAAACAAGGCTCTGACCGACTTGGTCATGCCGAAGAGCTTGAGATCGCCACCCGCCGCGTCGCACATTTTCAGGCAGGACAAGAAGGCGCCCAGCCCCGAGCTGTCCACGAAGCGCAGGCTGTTCATGTCGAAGACCACCTTGCGTTTTGCATGAAGCAGCGTGGACATCGTTATTTTGAACTCTTTCGTGTTGCTCGCGTCCAGGTTCTCACCCTGCAGCACGATGATCGTCACATCCCCTACTGATTCAATTTTCGGCGCTGTTGCTTCCAAGGGTCCCTCCTTGTGGTTCGCTACTGAGCCTTGAGATGCTTGACCAGGTCAATGTAGTTGGTCCCGAACTCGTCTTGAGCATGGACGATTTCATCGACCGATTCGCTGATGATGAATAACCCGAAGCCGCTCTCCTGGCTGCCATCGAAGACGGGCGGAGCAACTTCCTTCGGGTCGAAGGGCTCGCCCCAATGATACAGGCGGAAAATCAGTTTGTCCTCAAAGATATCGACCTTGATCTCAATTCGCTTGTCCTCGCGGCCCTTGTAGGCATGCTTGATGATGTTGGTCAACGCCTCATGGATGGCAAGCTCAAGGGCTGCGGCCTTGTCGGCATCCAGCACGGGGTGTTCTCGAAAGACCATTTGTACGAACCGTCGGGCGTGCTGCAGTTCGGAGAGGCGGCTGGGAATCTCAAACTCAGCGTGGGCGAGGCATGCGGCCGACACTCCTTCAACGCGAACGGAGACGCAGGTGAGGTCATCTGCGAAGGATTCTTTTGCGGAAAACGCAATGACGGCCTTGCGGAGGTTTTCAATGAGCTCCTTGGGCTTGAGGGCGCCGTTGGCGCGGATGAACTCTGCGAGGCGCTCCTCGCCGTAATACTCCCCTTCTGGGTTCTGGGCTTCGGTGACTCCGTCGGAATAAAAGAAGAACGAGTCGCCCGGCTCAAAGGGCGCCGAGACTTGTTCGTAGACCTCCTGCTTGCGGAAGCCGAGCGGGGTGTTCTTGCCCTGAAGCAACTCGCATTTTTGTTGGCGGATGCGGTAACAGATGGTCCTCGGGTGGCCGCAGTCGACAAAATCGATGCGCTTCTTCTCTAGGTCAAATCGGGCGTAGCAGAGCGTGACGAAGCTCTCGAGCTCGATCAATTGGCGGGTCATTTCGGAGTGGACGAGCGAAACGATCTCTTTGGGCTCCGGAAGCTTGCCGTACCCCGCGGTGGGGACGAGCCGCACGAGGGCCCGCAGAAAATGGTTCTTGATGGCTGCTCCCAGGAGGGCCGCCGGGACGCCCTTGCCCATGACGTCTCCCACGATGACGTCAAAGCACTGGTCATTGTGCTTCACGAAGTCATAGAAGTCTCCGTCAATGCGTTGAGAGGCCACCGTGAGGGCCGCTACGCTCAAGCCGGGAAAATCACGCGGCGGGGCGCCCAGGAGGAGCATCTGTTGGATCTTGGATCCGATCTCAATCTCCTGCTCGCGAACCTCCACCAGGTGCGCCTCGCGCGCGGCGCGCTTGCGCTCTGTGAGATCCCGCGTGATGCCGATCGCGCCGGTGATCTTGCCGTCCACGTCCTTGAGCACGGTGATCGAGATGTCGACGTCGATCAGCTCGCCCGACTTGCGAAGCATGCGGGTGTCCAGGTGGTCCTGGATGCCCTTCTGGCGCACATTGTAGGAGCGGATTTTCGTCCATTCCTCGTCGGGGTAGAGCGAACGCACGGGCTTGAGATACAGGTCGTTGTAGTCCATGCCGAACAATTTCTCGGCAAACTTGTTCCAGGAAATGATGCGCTCCTCCTCATCGGTCACCGTGATGGCGACCGCGGAGTTCTCAAAAATAGTGCGGTAACGCTCTTCCGCTATGCGGATCTGCCGCTCGGCCTGCTTTCTTTCGATGGCGTAGTGCATGACGCGGCTGAGCATGCGCACGTGAACATAGGTCTTGACGAGGTAATCTTGCGCGCCCCGCTGCACCGCCTGAATGGCGAGCTGCTCGTCGTCGAGGCCGGTGAGAACCACGATGGGCAGGTTAGGGGCTTGGTGGTAAGCGCGCTCGATGGTTGAGAGTCCCTGGCTGTCGGGAAGGGAAAGATCCAGGAGGACGATGTCCACGGGGCCTTGGGCGATCAGAGGGAGACCTGTGGACAAGCGGTCGGCGTGCTGAAGTTCGAAGCTCGTCCCGCCTTCCGTGTCCGAGAGCATTTCGCGCACGAGGCGGACGTCAGCAGGGTTGTCTTCAATGAGCAAGACGTGAACCTTGCGTCCTTGTGCTTTGAGCGGTTCGCTCATGGCGCCTGGTCCTGCACGAGTGCCCTCCGATGGCTCTCGACCGAGTGAAGACCGGCTGAAGAAGCGTTCCTCAACCCCAAGTTCAATTGTAGCACAAGATTTCGGGTTATCCAGGGGCCGCCGCTTACTGCAGGCCGAGCTGAAGGCGGGCCGCCTCGGACATCTTGGACTGGTCCCAGGGAGGGTCCAGCACGACCTGCACATCCGCTTCCTTCACGGAAGGGGTCGCCAGGAGTTTCGTATGGATGTCCTTGGCGAGAAAGCCACCCATGCCGCAGCCGGGGGCCGTGAGCGTCATTTGGATTTCCACGCGGTGGGCGTCTTCAGTGATGGGCAGGATCTTGCAGGAATACACCAGGCCGAGGTCCACGATGTTGACCGGGA